>JBIKVX010000287.1:0-2533 GCA_044356625.1 Flavobacteriales bacterium
GAACGGAGAGTCTTTTCACGGTTTCATCTTTCCACGCTGCGAATGTACCTTCAATAATTTTTTCACGGGCTGTTTCAACCAAACGTAAATAGAAATTAAGGTTGTGCACCGATGCAATTTGAAGCGCTAAGATTTCATTTGCAGCGAATAGATGTCTTACATATGCCTTCGTGTAGTAGGAGTCGACATAGCTGTCTCCAAATTCATCGAGTGGAGAAAAATCGTTTTCCCACTTTTTGTTCTTCATGTTAATGGTTCCATTCCAAGTAAACAGCATTCCGTTCCTTGCATTGCGCGTAGGCATTACACAATCGAACATGTCAACACCGAGAGCAATGCATTCCAAAATATTCGCAGGAGTTCCCACACCCATTAAATAGCGCGGTTTGTCGGCAGGAAGAATGGAGCAAACGAGATCAGTCATTTCATACATCATTTCGTGCGGTTCTCCAACACTCAATCCGCCAATAGCATTTCCAAATGCTCCCTTGTTCGCAATGTATTCAGCACTTTCTTTTCGAAGGTCAGGGAATACACTTCCTTGGACAATTGGAAACAGTGCTTGCTCGTGACCATACAACGGCGTGGTTTCATCGAGTCTTTTGAAACAACGATCTAGCCATTGATTGGTAATGTGAAGCGATTCTCGCGCATATGTTTTGTCGCAAGGGTAGGGAGGACACTCATCGAAAGCCATAATAATATCAGCACCAATGCTACGCTGAATATCCATCACATTTTCAGGTGTGAACGTGTGCTTCGAGCCGTCGATGTGCGATTTGAAAACAACCCCTTCCGGATTTATTTTTCGGTTCTTCGATAAACTGTAAACTTGATATCCGCCGCTATCGGTTAGAATAGGTCCGTCCCATTTCATGAATTTGTGAAGCCCGCCGGCCTGTTCTAGAATTTGCGTTCCCGGACGCAAATAAAGGTGATAGGTATTTCCCAAAATAATTTGGGCTTTCACATCAGTTTTTAAGTCTTGCTGAGATACTGCCTTTACAGAACCAATGGTTCCAACAGGCATGAAAATGGGGGTTTGTATTTTTCCGTGCGGAGTTTCAAGTGTTCCCGCACGTGCCTTTGATAATGAGTCCTTCGCCTCTATGATGTATTTCATTTCTTCTTCACTTCAACTTTTGGTTTGTCATCGAACACCTTGGTTTCAATTTGTGACAGGTGCTGTAACCAACGTGTAATTTCACTCAATTCATTTGAAGTAATATTTACGGAACCATTCTTGGCAGAGGTGCACTCAGTCCATTTGATATGGTTTTGCTTAATTGAATTTGTTAAACGAAGTTCACTGTTTGATTTCGTTGATTGGTAGGATAAGTAATTTGATTTTTGAGATAAATTCATACGGTCAAGAGTCATCAGTCTTGTTTGAGCATCTTCACCGAACATTCGTGCAGCTAATAAATCTTGTCCAAATTCTTTAGTAGGGAAGTCTAAGCGATTCAAAACAACACCAGCGAATTTTTCCGGATTGCTTACGCTCGCGTTTAAAGCAATGTATCCTCCCAATCCTTCTCCAATGATAAAGGTGTTGTCTTTTATCAGACTATAATCTGTCGTGAGCGATGTCAGAAGTAGTTCAATATCTTCAGATAACGAACCTACTAAATCAGAATAGGCAAATCCGATTTTCGGGCGGAAGGAATAACGCGTATTCCAGACGAAAACAGCATATCCACCTTGACAAAGATGCTGAACCGTTGGATTGAATTCGTTAGAGTAGGGAAGAAAAATGTTTTTCGGAATATAGATTACTAAAGGGTAGCTGGACTTCTCTGCTTTTGTGGGAAGGTACATACGGCCCGTTTGTGGGGTTACTTCACCCGTTTGAATTTGGACAACTTCACTGGAGATAAAAACAGGATTCTTGCCATCGAATTTATCTGATGATACGGGATTAGCTTGATTGTTCTGCCAAATGAAATACTTTGGTTTTGTAATCTCTCCTTGAACGCAGAATAGTATTGTATTGTTCTTCTCAACGTAATCTAAAATTTGAACGGAAGACCCTTTGTAGCTTGCGGTAGCAAAGCCTACTATTTTTTGGAAAGTACCGATTTGTGACACTTGATATTCTGCCGCATTGATGCTATTAGTGCTTAATACAATATCATTGCCATGCACAAAAATATCTGTGCAGCTTTCACCGGTTTTGTTATTCAAGGGCTTTATCCCTGTTTTAGAAATCGCACATGCATATGTGTTTAAACTTTGAAAATTGGTAACGCCATAAAACACATCTCCGTTGGTGTTGCATCCTTTGGTTTCGAAGTAGTATCCGGAAGAAAATTCAAGTAAGCTTTTACCGATTTTTTCGTTCTCGACAGCATAAATGTGCGAAAGCATATTGCTGTGAACGGCAACTCCGACAATTCCTTTCGACTTAGAAAAATACCAGCCGAATACTTCTCCAACGATAGTTCCAGCGTCGGAATATTTTTTAGAACTGATATCGAATTTCTGTATTGTAGAATTCTCTCCTTTTTGAACACTGAAATAAGCAGCATTAGCT
>JBIKVX010000064.1:0-8907 GCA_044356625.1 Flavobacteriales bacterium
ACAGCTCTTACGAAGACTTCGAATTTACTGTTCCTGTGGGAACAACCGGAGATACCTACGATCGCTACGCTGTGCGTATGGCAGAGATGTGGGAGAGTATGAGCATCATTCAACAAGCCATAGACAAACTTCCTTCAGGACCTATTCACGCTGACGTTCCAGAGTTTTACCTTCCTGCAAAAGAGTTGGTATACAGCAGCATGGAAGCACTCATTTATCACTTCAAAATAGTGATGGGTGAAACAGATATTCCTGTTGGTGAAGTGTATCATGCTGTTGAAGGCGGAAACGGAGAATTGGGATTCTACTTGGTGAGCGATGGCGGAAGAACACCGTATCGCCTTCACTTCAGAAGACCTTGCTTTATATATTATCAAGCTTACCCAGAAATGATCACGGGATCAATGCTAAGCGATGCTATTCTTACGATGTCTAGCATGAACGTTATTGCCGGAGAATTAGACGCATAAATTTTGGACGATATGTCAGAAAAAACAATTTTAACATTCAGTGAAGAAACAGCAGCAATTGCAAAGAAGATTGTTGCTCGTTATCCTGAAGGTCGACACAAGTCGGCATTGATTCCTTTGCTTCACTTGGCGCAAGCTGAGTTCGACGGATGGTTGAGTGTTCCCGCTATGGACTGCGTTGCTGAGTTCCTTTCTATTCAGCCGATTGAAGCATACGAAGTGGCTTCGTTTTACTCTATGTTCAATTTGAAGCCTGTTGGAAAATGTACACTTGAAGTGTGCAGAACCAGCAGCTGTTGGTTGAACGGTGCGGAAGACGTTGTTCGACACATAGAAAAGAAACTCGGAATTAAAGAAGGACAAACCACTGCAGACGGAATGTTCACATTGAAAACCGTTGAGTGTTTGGGTTCTTGCGGAACAGCCCCAATGCTTCAGTGCGGCGGCGACTACTACGAAAATCTAACGTTAGAGAAGACAGACAATTTGCTTGAAGCACTTCGTGCCGACGGAAAAGCGCGTGTCTACACGAACGATAATCCCGTTAACATAGACTAAGCCATGGGAAAGAAAATACTTTTAGCGAACGATCATATTGAAGGAATTCGTTTCCTCGATACCTATCGCAAACACGGCGGATATGCTGCTCTTGAGAAAGCATTGAAGTCTATGACGCCTGAGCAAATTGTTGAAGAAGTAAAAACTTCAGGATTGCGCGGACGTGGTGGTGCAGGATTTCCAACAGGAATGAAATGGAGTTTCCTTGCGAAACCTGAAGGTGTTCCAAGATACGTTGTTTGTAACGCCGATGAGTCTGAGCCAGGAACGTTCAAAGACCGTTACCTCATGGAACGCATTCCTCACTTGTTAATTGAAGGAATGATTTTATCGAGTTTCGCGCTCGGAGCGAAAACTTCATACATCTACATTCGCGGCGAGTATTTCTACGTTGCACGTATCGTAGAGCAGGCCATTGAAGAAGCTTACGCAGCTGGACTTCTTGGAAAAAATATTTTAAACAGTGGATTCGATCTTGACTTGTATGTTCAAATCGGCGCAGGTGCATACATCTGCGGAGAAGAAACTGCATTGTTGGAATCTTTGGAAGGAAAAAGAGGAAATCCTCGTATCAAACCTCCTTTCCCAGCAATTGCCGGATTGTACGGTTGTCCAACGGTTGTAAACAATGTTGAAACCATTGCTGCTGTTGTTCCAATTGTGAACGACGGCGGAGCTGCATACGCTGCTATTGGTATTGGAAACAGCAAGGGAACGAAATTGATTTCAGCTTCCGGACACATTAACAAACCAGGCGTTTACGAAATTGAATTGGGAGTTCCAGTTGAAGAGTTCATCTATTCAGATGAGTACTGCGGTGGAATTCGCAACGGAAAAAAATTGAAAGCGGTTGTTGCTGGTGGATCATCTGTTCCAATCCTTCCAACCGAATTAATATTGAATACTGCTACAGGCGAACCGCGCTTAATGTCATACGAAAGCCTTGCAGATGGCGGATTTGCAACTGGAACCATGTTGGGTTCAGGCGGATTCATTGTTATGGACGAAGACACGAGCATTGTAAAAAATCTATACACCTTCGCTCGTTTCTATCACCACGAAAGCTGCGGACAATGCAGCCCTTGTCGTGAAGGAACAGGTTGGATGGAAAAGATCCTTCATAAAATATTACACGGACACGGAACATTGGCAGACGTTGATTTGCTGTGGGACATTCAATCGAAGATTGAAGGAAAAACAATTTGTCCGCTTGGTGAAGCGGCTGCATGGCCTGTGGCTGCTGCCATTCGTCACTTCAGAAAAGAATTCGAAGATTTCATTCGCAACGGCGAGCACGTAAACGACGTGAAGCACTATTACAGACTGAACAACCTTACTGCTCCCATTAATTAATTGAAGAACTACTATTATGGCTAAAGTTACCATAGACGGAATTGAAATTGAAGTGCCAGATGGCACAACCATTCTTCAGGCTGCACGCATGATTGGTGGAGACATTGTTCCGCCAGCGATGTGTTATTATTCCAAATTGAAAACCAGCGGTGGATATTGCCGCACTTGTTTGGTGAAGGTTTCGAAGGGTTCTGAAAAAGACCCTCGCCCAATGCCAAAGCCTGTTGCTTCATGCAGAACTACCGTTATGGACGGCATGGAAGTTCTAAACATTACTTCTCCAGAAGTTTTAGAAGCACGTGCAGGTGTGGTTGAAATGTTATTGTTGAATCACCCACTCGACTGTCCAGTTTGCGACCAAGCTGGAGAGTGTCACCTTCAAGATTTAGCATACGAGCACGGTAAAGCTGAAACGCGTTACGAATTCCCAAGAAGAGAATTCGAAAAGATTGATATTGGAGAGAAAATTCAGTTGCACATGACGCGTTGCATTATGTGTTTCCGTTGTGTGAAGGTTGCTGAACAAATTACAGACGGACGTGTGCATGGTGTCATTAACCGAGGCGATGCAGCAGAGATTTCAACCTACATTGAACAAGCACTCGACAACGATTTCTCTGGAAACGTAATCGATGTTTGTCCAGTTGGAGCTTTAACCGACAAGACCTTCCGATTCAAAAGTCGTGTATGGTACACCAAGCCGGTAGACGCGCATCGCGATTGTCCGACCTGCACTGGAAAAGTTCGTTTGTGGTACAAAGGGGACGATGTTGCTCGCGTTACCGCTCGCAAAGACACCTACGGAGAAGCTGAAGAGTGGATCTGTAACAGCTGTCGCTTCGATCACAAGAAAACCAGCGACTGGGTTATTGAGGGACCAACGAAAGTTGATCGTCACTCTGTAATTAGCGCAAACCATTATGAAAACCTTCGCATGTTGAAAGCCTCAATCGATCGTCAGCGCGAATCATTGCCGCACGGCGACAAAGTAAATCTTGGAACAGGAGCGCTTGATCCTAACAACGAAGAAAAATAAAGACTATGGATCAGATTATTATCTATAAAATTATTCTTTGTGTGATCGTTTTCGCTGTTACGCTTGGTTCAGCAGCATACATGACATGGGGAGAACGCAAGTTGGCATCTTGGCTGCAAGACCGCGTAGGTCCTAACCGCGCGGGGCCTTTCGGATTGTTGCAACCGATTGCAGATGGATTGAAAATGCTTTTCAAGGAAGAAATGATTCCAACCCATTCGAATAAATGGTTGTTCATTTTAGGCCCATCATTTTTCATGCTTACCGCATGCATGACCGGAGCCGTTATTCCTTGGGGTGCCGGATTCACTATTGACGGAACGTACTTTCCCATGCAAATCGCCGACATCAATATCGGACTTTTGTATATACTCGGGGTTGTCTCTATCGGTGTTTACGGAATCATGATTGGCGGATGGAGTTCGAACAACAAGTTCGCATTACTCGGCGCGCTTCGTGCTTCTTCACAAATGATCTCTTACGAAGTAGCCATGGGCCTTGCGCTTATTGCATTGGTTATGCTAACAGGCACTTTGAACTTGGGTGAAATTGTTGCACAACAAGATGCCGATTACGCTTACATCGTTTATCAGCCACTTGGATTTTTGATCTTCTTAATCTGTGCATTCGCTGAAACAAACCGTGCGCCGTTCGACTTACCAGAAAGTGAATCGGAATTGGTTGGTGGTTTCCACACAGAGTACAGCTCAATGAAATTAGGCTTCTTCCTTTTCGCTGAATACATTAATATGTTCATCTCTTCAGCAGTGATGGCTTCGTTGTACTTCGGTGGATATAACTTCCCATTTCAACATGAAATAGGACTAGACGGTAATATGCTTTCTGCTGTTCAAACAGGAGTCTTCCTATTAAAAATATTAATCTTCATCTTTATCTTCATGTGGGTTCGTTGGACGCTTCCTCGCTTCCGTTACGATCAACTGATGAACCTCGGATGGAAGGTGTTATTGCCTCTCGCTATATTCAACATTTTCATTACTGGCCTTGTGATGTATTTCACAGGAAAACTGTAACCCAACAACACCATGAATTTAACAAACCGTTCGAAAGTTGTTGCCAAGAAGGAACTAACCTTAATGGAGAGCTTGTATTTACCAGCTATCGTAAAGGGAATGGCAATCACGCTTAGTCACCTTTTCAAGCGTAAGGCAACCATTAAATACCCTGAAGAAACCAGAGAAATTGCTCCTGTTTATCGCGGACAACACGTATTGAAGCGCGACGAAGCAGGCGCTGAACGCTGCACGGCATGCGGACTTTGCGCTGTTGCTTGTCCGGCTGAAGCCATTACCATGGAAGCCGCAGAACGCGAAAAGGGAGAAGAAAAATTATTCCGCGAAGAGAAATACGCCAAGATTTACGAAATCAACATGCTTCGTTGCATCTTCTGCGGATTGTGTGAAGAAGCTTGTCCGAAAGAAGCTATCTTCCTTACAGATCGCATTGTTCCTAGTTCATTCACTCGCGGAGAAGAAGTATTTGGAAAAGATAAATTGGTTGAAGGCCTGAACGAACCTATAGATGTTACCAAGCGTCAAACACCAGATGTATTGTCTTTCAAACAAGATAAAAAACACGCGCATAACCAAACCTTTCAAGACCGTTTAAAACAATGAGCTTAACTGAAATTGCTTTTTACTTTCTGTCATTCTTAGCCATCTTCAGCGGACTCGCTGTTATCCTAAGCAAGAATCCAGTATACAGCGTTCTTTATTTAATTGTAACGTTCTTCAGTATAGCAGGACATTACTTTTTAATGAATGCGCAATTCCTTGCAGCCGTTCACATCATCGTATACGCAGGAGCCATCATGGTACTCTTCCTCTACGTAATCATGATGTTGAATTTAAATGAAGAGCAGGAAGAGAAAACCAAAAATTGGGTGAAGATTGCAGCAGTTGTGTCTGCGTGCAGCATCATGCTCATTCTGGTTTCACTCATTTCGAAATCTACTTACACCATGGGCAAAGCACCAATGGCGGGCGATGCCGGTTTGGTTCAAAACCTAGGAAAAGTATTGTACAAAGACTATCTGTTGCCATTCGAATTGGCTTCAGTGCTGTTCCTAGCCGCAATGGTTGGAGCCGTTTATCTATCTAAAAAAGAAACCTCAAAATCGTAATTATGGAAATCCTTCCGAACATTACCATACAGCATTATTTGTGGCTAAGCACTACCTTATTTGCTCTAGGTGTTTTTGGTGTTCTGCTCCGCAGAAACGCTATTCTTATGTTCATGTGCATTGAGCTTATGTTGAATGCAGTGAACATTGCCCTTGTTGCTTTTTCGAAAGTGCACGGCGACACTTCTGGACAAGTATTCGTATTCTTCATTATGGTGGTTGCCGCTGCAGAAGTTGCAGTTGGATTGGCGATTCTGATGATGCTTTACCGCAACTTGCGCACGACAGATACTGACGCGTTAAACAACTTGAAGGGATAAACCATGGAAAAATTAATTACTCTCGTACCTCTTTTCCCACTTGTTGGATTTCTTTATCAAGTTTTCTTTGGGAAAAACACTTCGAAGCAACTCACTACCATCATTGGTTCTGGAGCCATCTTCGCCTCGTTCGTTGTTTCATTGATTGTCTTCAACAGTCAACTTCATTCACACCAAGCAGTCACTGTTAAAGTGTTTGAATGGATTCACGCAGGAAGTCTTCACATTGACTTCGCGTTCTTGGTAGATTCACTTTCTTCGACTTACCTCCTATTCATAACCGGAGTTGGTTTCTTAATTCACATTTACTCTTCGGGGTATATGATTCACGACGAAGGATTCAATCGCTTCTTCGCTTACTTGAACCTGTTCATTTTCTTCATGCTCATTCTTGTCCTTGGCGACAGCCTTGTGACGTTGTTCGTTGGATGGGAAGGCGTGGGTGTTTGCTCGTTCATGCTTATCGGATTCTGGTACAAAGAACACGCGAACAACGAAGCTGCGAAGAAAGCCTTCATCATGAACCGTGTGGGTGACCTTGGACTGATTGTCGCTATGATTTTAATCTTCAGCAACACCGGAACTTTGAATTATGTTGAATTATTCAACCACGGAAAAATTGCTTCCTTGTCTCCTTCTATGTTAACCACCATTGCCATCTTCTTGTTTATTGGAGCTATGGGAAAAAGTGCACAGTTCCCATTACACACATGGTTACCCGATGCAATGGCAGGCCCAACTCCCGTGTCTGCATTGATCCACGCGGCAACCATGGTCACTGCAGGCATTTATTTAGTAGCGCGCAACGGAGATCTTTTCGAAATGAGTCACACTGCGTCTAATTTGGTTATGTACGTTGGACTCATCACTGCGCTAATGGGAGCAACCATTGCGCTTACGCAAAACGACATCAAAAAAGTATTGGCCTACTCTACTGTTTCTCAATTGGGATTCATGTTCGTAGCCTTGGGAATGGGAGCGCACAGCATTGCGGTATTCCACGTAATTACACACGCCTTCTTCAAAGCCTTGTTGTTCTTGGGTTCTGGATCTGTGATTCACGGAATGGGCGGAGAACAAGATATTCGTAGAATGGGTGGATTGAAGAAATACATGCCTTCAACACAAAAAACATTCTTGATTGGAACACTTGCTATCGCAGGTATTTTCCCTTTCGCTGGATTCTTCTCTAAAGACCAAATTCTTGCGCATGCCATGGAGCACAACATGCCTGTGTTTATTTTATTGGTGATCGCTTCAGCTTGCACAGCGTTCTACATGTTCCGAATGTACTACTTAACCTTCCACGGAAAGTTCAGAGGAACACACGATCAAGAGCATCACTTGCACGAGTCTCCAGCTTCAATGACCATTCCACTTTGGGTATTGGCTGTTCTTTCAATCGTTGGCGGATTCATCGGATTCCCGCACGCAATTGGACACGCGATTCATTTCCCACATGCATTGGATCACTTCCTTGAAGGACCAGTTCTAGTCGCTGTTGGCGACATGACTGTTACTGTTGAAATTATTTTAGCGTTAGCTACTATGGGTATTGCAGTTGTGATGATTTATGTGGCACACAACATCTACATCGCGAAATCAACGCACGTGTTGGAAGACAACGAAATCACTTCACCTTTCCACAAATTGCTTCACAAAAAATACGGATTCGATGAATTGTATGAAGTCCTATTCAAGAAACCAGCGAACGCTATTGGACATGCATTTTCTACTGTTGTTGAATGGAAGATTATCGACGGTATTGTAAACGCTGCCGGAACTGCCGCTGAAGGTGTTGGATCGCTCGCAAGAAGATTGCACGGCGGACACATTGCGGGCTATTTGCTCACCTTCATGATTGGATTGATTATTTTATTGATTTTGATTTTTAAAGCATAAGCACCTATGTTAACCCTCGCACTACTTCTTATACCCGCATTCTTCGGACTGATGATGTTTCTATCATCTGACTTATCGAAGAAGTTAGCTTCGGTAGGTTCTATCTTGAATGCAGCAATGGCCATTGGCGCAGCGGTAGCTATGTCATACGGAAAAACAGAATTGCTTGAATTCGATGGAGGCGTTATTGCTCCGCTTGGCGCTCACTTCGCATTGTCTTTGAATGCAACCAGTATCTTATTGGTTCTATTGAATGCATGCTTGCTTCCATTTATTGTTCATGTGGCTAGCAAACATGAAATGCGCAATGCTTCAACATTCCTTTCGTTAATTCTCTTCATGTCTTCGGCCATGATGGGAGCGTTTTTAGCGAACGATTCATTCTTGTTCTACATCTGCTACGAAGCTGCGTTGGTTCCGATTTACTTCATCATCCTTCAATGGAGTAAAGCTGAAAACAAAAACGCAATTGTATTAAAGTTCTTCGTTTACACGTTGTTCGCTTCGTTGTTTATGTTGTTCTCGTTGTTGTATGTTCGTCAGTTTGCAGACAGCTTCTTAATCTCAGACATGATTGCGGCTGGATCGAAACTTTCGCAAAGCGAACAAACTTGGGTATTCGCAGGATTCTTCATTGCCTTCGCAGTGAAAATTCCAATCTTCCCTTTCCACACATGGCAGCCAAACACCTACAAAACCGCACCAACAGCAGGAACTATTTTGCTTGCAGCGGTTATGTTGAAGATGGCAACCTACGGATTGCTACGCATAACTATGCCTATGGTACCTGCAGGAGTTGCAGATGCAGATTGGGCCATGTGGTTGTGTGTGATTAGCATTGTTTACGCATCGTTCGTTGCGTTGAATCAGACCAGTTTCAAATTGCTTATCGCCTACTCTTCCATTGCTCACGTTGGCATGATTGCGCTAGGAATTTTAGCAAACGGAAATACGGCCTACGAAGGCGCATTGATTGAAATGGTTTCTCACGGTGTTATTGCCTTGGGATTGTTCTTCGTTGCAGACATGATTGAATCGCGCGTTGGACACGACCACTTCAACAAGTTGGGTGGACTTCGTGAAAAGCATCCAGCCTTTGCCTTTTTGTTTTTCGTGATAGTTATG
>JBIKVX010000065.1:0-8875 GCA_044356625.1 Flavobacteriales bacterium
AAAGCGGAAATGATCGCTCCTCCGCCACCGGATCCGAACGAGCCACTGCCACCGCCACCGCCGCCACCGCCGCCGCCACCGCCGCCGCCAACAGTGCGTCAAATACAATTTACGTCCATCGTTATTGAAGAGGAAGTAGACACTCCAATAAAATCTGCTGATAAATTAAAAGATGAGAAGATTGCAACCGAAACCACCGAAGGAGACGACGGACCTATGGGACCTTCTGATGCAATCGCAGTGGTAACACCTGTCGATGACAAAACCGAGGTAGTAGAGAAAGTTTATAGCTATGTTGGTGAGATGCCATCATATCCTGGAGGAGAAGAAGCGCTGTACGCCTTGTTGAGGAGCAGTATTACATATCCAGAGCAAGAGAAGTCTATGAACATAGAAGGAACCGTTTTTGTGAATGTACTCATAGAAAAAGACGGAACCCCTTGGAATTTTACTGTTCTACGCGGTGTAGATGGTGGTAAGGGTTTAGATAGAGAAGCCTTAGCTGCTTGTAAAAAGCTAGGGAAATTCAACCCAGGAAAACAAAACGGTGTTCCTGTGCGAGTGAATATGACCATTCCGATTAAATTTACACTTGAAGGTGGGAATTAAACGATAGAAGCTTCATAAAAAGGGTTGGCTTGAGTCAACCCTTTTTTATTTTTCAATAGATGTTACCCTTTCATACAGACAGCAATGAAGCGGGCTTAGATGAAGCCGGGAGAGGCTGCCTAGCAGGCCCTGTAGTTGCTGCTGCAGTAATACTTCCAAAAGGGTTTTCGCATCCTTGGCTAAACGATTCGAAGCAAATGAGTAAGAAGCACCGCGATGAACTTCGTCTTATTATTGAGAAAGAAGCGATAGCCTGGAGCGTGCAGTTTGTTTCACCCCAGGAAATAGATGAGATGAATATTCTGCGCGCTTCAATAACGGCTATGCAGGGTGCTACGCTGAAATTAAAGATTAAACCCTCTCATCTTTTAGTAGATGGTAACCGGTTTTATCCCTTGGAAGGATATTCCCACACCTGCATGATAAAAGGCGATGCGCGCTTTTTAAACATTGCGGCAGCCTCTGTTTTAGCCAAGACGAATCGAGATGAATTCATGCAGAATCTGCACGAGAAATTTCCACATTATGCTTGGGATCGAAACATGGGATACCCAACAAAGGCTCACCGAGCGGGGATCTCGGAATTCGGAGCGTGTGAACACCACCGCATGACCTTCGCTCTTTTACCACGACAGTTGCAAATAGAAGGGCTTTGATGCCTATTTTCGCATTATGCAGTTAAGAGCTGAAAATATTCAGAAGATTTACGGAAAGCGAACAGTTGTGAAAGACGTTTCGTTTTACGTAGAACAAGGCGAAATCGTTGGTTTGCTAGGTCCAAATGGAGCAGGAAAAACAACCAGTTTCTATATGGTTACCGGATTAATTCAACCGAACCAAGGAAAGGTATTACTCGACGAAACCGAGATTACGCATATGCCCATGTTTAAACGCGCGAAAATGGGTGTGGGTTATTTACCTCAGGAAGCGTCAATTTTTCGTTCCCTTTCGGTTGAAAACAACATTAAAGCAGTACTTGAATTAACGGGACTTTCAAAGAAGGCTCAGAAAGAGAAGTTAGAGGCACTGTTGGAAGAATTTGGACTAACCGAAAGAAGAAAATACATTGGTCATCATTTAAGTGGAGGAGAGCGTAGAAGAACGGAAATTGCCCGAGCGTTAGCCACTGACCCGAATTTTATTTTGCTAGACGAACCCTTTGCAGGTGTTGACCCTATTGCAGTTGAAGACATTCAGCGCATTGTTTGGAAGCTGAAAGAGCGCAACATTGGCATTCTTATAACCGACCATAACGTACAAGAAACACTTTCTATTACAGACCGCGCGTATTTGCTGTACGACGGAAATATTTTGAAGTCTGGAAGTGCGGAAGAATTGGCTTCCGACGAACAGGTGCGTCGTGTTTATTTGGGCCAAAACTTTGTCCTAAGAGCCCGAAAAGAATAAGCCCCCGAGAGTCTCGAGGGCTTCATTATTTTTTATTTGGAAGAATTACTTCGCGCTGTTGTAGCGAGATTCTACCACTTCCCAATTAATGACATTGAAAAAAGCTTGAACGTAATCTGGACGTCTGTTCTGATAGTTCAGGTAATACGCGTGTTCCCAAACGTCTAAACCTAAAATTGGAAATCCAGAGCAGCCAACGTTTGGCATTAATGGATTGTCTTGATTTGGTGTAGAGCAAACCTCAAGTTTTCCGTCTTTCACACACAACCAAGCCCAACCTGATCCGAAGCGAGTCATAGCCGCCTTCACGAACAATTCTTTGAAGCCATCGAATGATCCGAAAGCTTCGTTAATAGCCGCTTCCATAGTAGGAGTAACTTTTCCGCCGGTTGGTGAAAGAAGTTCCCAAAACAAATTGTGATTGTAGAATCCACCACCGTTATTTCTGATAGCGGCATTTTCAAATCCCTTCACCATAACTTCTTCGATAGAAAGATTTTCTAAATCGGTTCCAGCAATGGCGTTGTTTAGGTTTGTTGTATATGCAGCGTGATGCTTGCTGTGGTGAATTTCCATGGTACGCGCATCAATGTGTGGTTCAAGAGCGTCGTAGGCGTAAGGTAAATTTGGTAGTTCGAATGACATAGTAATTTTTTTGCGAAATTAACTCAAAACAAACGCTATAAAAAAATTCTTATCAATTCGTTAGAAAGCTTCTAGCGCGCTTATCTTTGTAGCTTATCGAAGATTTTCAATTAACCGATTTTAAAGAAGGAAAAGCATGGGACTTTTTAGTTTCCTAACACAAGAAATTGCCATTGACTTAGGTACGGCAAATACAATCATTATCATGAATGATAAGGTTGTTGTAGATGAACCATCTATTATTGCTCGCGACCGAGTTTCTGGTAGAACCGTTGCCGTTGGGCGCTTAGCGCAGCAAATGCACGGTAAAACCCATGAAAATATAAAAACAATCCGTCCTCTGAAAGACGGTGTAATTGCCGATTTCCATGCAGCTGAGGATATGATTAAAGGGTTAATCAAAATGATTAACAAGTCTGGGAAAATGTTTCAACCTTCATTGAGAATGGTGATTTGTATTCCGTCTGGGATTACAGAAGTTGAGAAGCGTGCAGTAAAAGATTCTGCTGAACACGCCGGTGCGAAAGAAGTGTATTTGATTCACGAACCAATGGCTGCGGCAATTGGTATTGGTGTTGACGTTGAAGAACCAATGGGGAATATGATTATCGATATCGGGGGTGGTACTTCCGAAATCGCGGTTATTGCATTGGGTGGTATTGTAACAGATAAAAACATTCGCGTAGCCGGAGATGAGCTTACCCAAGACATTGAAGACTACATGCGTCGTCACCACAACATTTTAATTGGAGAGCGCACAGCAGAACAAATTAAAATTGAGGTTGGTGCTGCAATAGATGACTTAGAGGTTCCGCCGGCGGATTACAGTGTTCGTGGTCGTGACTTGGTTACAGGTATTCCGAAAGAGATTATGGTTTCTTACAAAGAAATTGCTCATGCGTTGAATAAGTCAATTTCAAAAATTGAAGAAGCAATCATGAGTTGTTTAGAGAACACTCCTCCGGAATTATCTGCCGATATTTTCAAGACAGGGATTTATTTAGCGGGTGGTGGTGCATTGCTTCGCGGATTAGATGTTCGTATCAACCGCAAAACAAAACTGCCTGTTCATGTAGCAGACGATCCGTTGCGCGCTGTAGCGAGAGGTACAGGAATTGCGTTGAAGAACATCAACCGCTTCCAATTCTTAATGCGCGAATAATTCGTTAATACGAAAGTAGAATGGGTAATCTTTTAGCATTGTTGCAACGATTTCACGTGCTTTTGTTGTTCCTACTGCTTCAAGTTTTTTCACTCATTGTTTTGTTCTCAGAAAACAACTTTCATCGCAAAGAATTTATTCGCCACAGCTCTGATTTCGCTGGCTATATTTATGACAAGCGCGATGAGTTTACAAGCTATTTGAGACTAGCCGAGATTAACGATCAGTTAGCCATTGAAAACGCTGCTCTTCGAAGCCTTCTTCCAGAAAATTATATTACGTCAGATACCGCAACGTATAAAGTTGAAGGCGCGCGTCAGCTATACTCCTATACACCTGCAAAGGTTGTAAATGCAACGGTAAGTAGAAAGCGGAATTACATTACATTGAACAAAGGCTATGCTGAAGGTATCGGGATAGAAATGGGTGTTATCGCAAACGGCAGTATTGTAGGAATTGTGAGCAGTGTTAGTGAGAATTATTCGATTGTTATGCCTGTTCTTCACACGAAATTTCAAGGTTCGGTAAAGATGAAGGGAACAGGAGAATTTGGAATTTTAGAATGGCCAGGAGGCGATCCGCTGTTTGCATTTGTGAAGGAAATACCGAAACACGTTTACATCAATGTTGGTGATACCATTGTAACTACAGGCTTTTCAAGCCACTTTCCGGAAGGAATGTTAATAGGCAGTGTTGAAATGTTAGAGGATCAACCAGAAGAAAATTTTCATCGTGTAAAAGTGAAATTAGCTACTGATTATAGAAAGCTTTCTTGGGTACAGGTGGTAAAGAATTTGGAAAAGATAGAGGTCGACTCTCTTCAGCAACAACAAATTAATGCCGACGGAGGAGAAGAATGATGAATTATATCCGCATATTTTTATTCGTGCTTTTGCAAGCATTGGTAGTCAGCAGAATTCAATTGTTCGACGGATTGGTACTTCCATTTATTTACATTTTTAGTTTGTTAATGTTTCCTTTCGACACCCCTCGCTGGTTGTTGTTAATCATAGGTTTTTTTACGGGTATACTCATGGATTTGTTCACGGGTCCCCCGGGTCTGCATACTTCGGCCTGCTTGTTACTTGTCTTTTTGAAACCGTTGGTGCAAAATATGTTGGCTCCCCGAGAAGGCTACGATTCAAATTTGAAACCGACCATTCACAAAATGGGTTTGGCCTGGTATACAACGTATGCAGGTATTTTAACTTTTGCTCATCATACGTGGTTAATCTTTTTTGAGTTTTTACGTTGGGATAAATTTTTCTTTCAGTTGTTTCATATTTTGTTAAGTTCTATTGCAACTTTATTGCTCATGATTTTGGCGCAACTCTTAATTTCGCCAAATAAGAAAAGCAACTAATTACCTTGAATAACGACAATCGCCGGTATACTTTTTTATTTATAGTTGGAACCATCTGTGTAATATACATAGTGCGTTTGTTTGCGCTTCAGGTTGCCACGGATGAATGGAAGAACAAAGGGTCTCGTTTAACAGAACGCGAAGTGGTTGTCTACCCTTCTCGAGGAAATATTTTTGATCGCAATGGAAAGGTCTTGGTTACGAACCAGACCGTTTACGATTTAATGGTTCTGCCTAAAGATGTTGTTGCGTTTGACACGTTGGAGTTTTGCAAACTTGTTAATTTACCCTACGAGGAGCTGAAGGAAATCTTGAAGAAATCCGTTACATACCCAAACGTTAAGTACAAACCCTCTCCAGTAATTAAGCAAATGCTTCCTGAGGAGTATGCTATTTTCGCAGAGAGACTGTATAATTTCCCAGGCTTTTTTGTTCAAGCAAGAACACTAAGGACATACCCCGAAGGACTAGGTGCATTGGTTCTAGGCGATGTCGGTGAGGTGAATAAAGACATTTTGGAATCACATCCCGATTACCGAAAAGGTGATTACATTGGCTTAAACGGAATAGAAAAATCGTACGAGAAGGAATTACGCGGAAAGCGCGGAATAAAATATGTTTATCGAGATAATTTAGGAGTAGAGCATAGTGTTGCCAACGGTCAGTTGGACAGTGCTGCTCAAGAGGGTGTAGACGTCTATTCCACATTAGATGCAGAATTGCAGAAGTATGGAGAGAAGTTAATGCAAAACAAAAGAGGGTGTATTGTAGCGATAGAACCGTCGACAGGAGAAATTTTAGCCCTAGTATCCGCTCCGACCTTCGATCCCAATTTGTTAGTGGGAAGGGCACGCGGGCTAAATTTTACGGCGTTAGCAAAGGATCCGATGAAGCCACTTTTTAATCGCGCAACACAGGCCCAGTATAGACCGGGATCTATCTTCAAATTAGCACAGTCGCTTACTGCATTGCAATTGGGGTCGATCACAAAAGATACCCGTATTGCTTGTAACCGAAGTCTTATTGGCTGCCACGGCGCCCACAGCCTTGACGATTTGGAAATGGCTATTGTTCATTCGTGTAATCCGTATTTCAGAGGAGTGTTACAGCGAGTTGTTGAGGGGGATAGAGACCCAAACAGTAGAGCTAACGACGCGGCAATGGGACTTTCTATTTGGAATGAGCAAATTAGAAAACTAGGATTCGGATCGAACCTCGGAAGCGATTTACCAAATATGAAAAAAGGTAACGTCCCAAGCACTGAATACTACAACAAGAAGTACGGCGCCGGCGCCTGGAATTTCTCTACTATTTATTCCATTGCGATTGGTGAAGGAGAGTTGTTAATTAATCCAGTTCAGATGTGCAACTTAGTGTGCATTATTGCGAATCGCGGATTTTATGTGCCGCCGCATACAGTGAAGCAAATAGGAAGAGGCGGCTCGGCGCGCACAGAATATGTCACGCGCATAGATGTTGGAGTAAATCCAGATTATTTTGAGACTGTAGTGAACGCCATGGAAAAGGTTGTTGGTCCCGGCGGAACGGCAAACAGCATTAAGCTTTCAGACATTGTAATTTGCGGAAAAACGGGTACTGTTCAGAACGAACCTCGAGAAGACCACAGTGTTTTTGTTTGTTTTGCCCCAAAGGAAAACCCAAAAATTGCCTTAGCCGTTTATGTAGAATACGCGGGATTCGGAGGAACATGGGCAGCCCCGATCTCTAGCTTAATGATAGAGAAATATTTGAAAGGAAGCACAAGCAATCCTGAAAGAGAACAGCAAATCATCAATGCTAAGATTTTAAATTAATGCCGGCGTTGAACAAACAGAAAATACAACTCGATTGGGGTACGATTGCACTCTACATGACGTTAGTTTTCTTTGGTTGGATTTCTATCTATAGCGCGGCTTACAATCCTCTTACGCCCAGTCCATTTACTTTTTCTGAAGAATATGGGAAACAGTTGGTTTGGATAGGGGTATGTTTTTTTTTAATAATTGTAATTCTATATTTAGACGCAGAGGTTTTCAATAAACTTGCGATATATATCTACTTATTCTTTGTTCTATTGCTCATGTTGGTCTTGGTAATCGGAAAGGAAGTCAATGGCGCGAAAGCTTGGTTCGGTATAGGGGATTTTGGAATTCAGCCGAGTGAGTTTTCTAAAATAGGTGTTGGATTATTTCTTTCGAAATTTATTTCCAGCTCGGGAATACAATTGAAAAATTTGCGCACACGTGCCCAAGCCTTTGCAATAATTGGACTTCCGGCATTTTTAATTTTGCTTCAACCCGATGTAGGTTCATTGTTAACTTTCATTGCTTTCATTTTGGTCATGTATAGAGAAGGAATGTCGGGCAACGTCCTAATAGCCGGATTCGCCAGCGTAGTTATTGGAACACTAAGTATAGTTATTGGTGCAGGGAGAACAGTATACCCTTATTTCGGAGTGCTGAGTTCTATTTGGACGTTTATTATATCCATGGTCGGATTGGCTATACTTGTTTTGATTTTCATTAGGAACTTTATTGTTCCTCGTTCAAGAAGATTGCTTTATTCAATAACTCTTATTTCGTTAGTCTTGGCCTCGAGTTTGGCTTTTTCCATTAATTACATTGTGGACAATGTTCTTGAAAAGCACCACAAGGAACGAATTTATGTTATGCTTTCTCTCCCCGTAGAACGGCAAGACGCTACCTATAACTCAGAGATGGCCAAGATTACGGTAGGATCGGGAGGTTTGATAGGAAGAGGTTTTCATGAAGGTCCGATGACCCAGAACAACTACGTGCCGGAACAATGGACCGATTTTATTTTCAGTGCGGTTGCTGAAGAGTGGGGCTTCATTGGAAGTGTAACGGTAATTCTTTTGTTCTTCGCGCTTATTTATCGCTTGGTGGCATTGGCCGAGCGTCAACGGTCTCAATTCTCTCGCGTGTATGGCTACTGCGTCGCGGCAATCCTGTTTATGCACTTACTCATAAACATAGGAATGGTATTGGGGTTAGCGCCTATTATTGGTATTCCTCTCCCTTTCTTTAGTTACGGGGGTTCTTCTTTAATGGCGTTTACCATTCTTCTTTTCATCATGATTAGATTGGACGCTGAGCGGTTGAGTATCTTTAGATAAACACTACGCGATGACCCTTCGGGATGACGCTTCGCGATAAAAGTCAGAGTTAACATTGCGACGTTTGTAAGGTTCGAATGAACGTTCGGTTTTGGTGTAACCTAATTTCTACTTTAGCGTAACACCGAATATACTTTCGCATGAAAACTTTATACGCATTATTCCTTTCTGCCATTGTTCTGCTCACGAGCAATTTCGCTTTAGCTAACAATTCTTTTTTCATTGAGAATAAAGGGCAAGTAAAAAATGAAAAAGGTCAGGTTGATCAGTCAGTTTTGTATTCATACTCGACTTCTGAAATGGATGTATTTATTCGAAAGAGCGGATTAACTTATCAGTTCAAACGTTATAACAGTGAAGGGGTTTACGCAGAGCGGGTAGATGTTAATTGGAAAGGATGTTCTGAAGCTACTGTTGCCAAGGGATTGCAGAAGACGGATTACACAGAGAAGTATTTTTTAGACGGAAGTTCGAATGTGGCAAGTGCATTCAAGGAGGTGCGACTTTCAATTGTTTATCCGGGAGTGGATTGGAGAATATTCGTTACTGAAAA
>JBIKVX010000288.1:0-2518 GCA_044356625.1 Flavobacteriales bacterium
CGAACAAAGATGTTCGCGGAAAAGGAGGGATTGGATTGACTTACTATCCCAAAAAATTCGTTCGGACGTTTGTGCGGTTCGGAGATTATTACGACATGATTAACACGTTCTCATCTTTCAGTTCGGTGTTCAGTCGAAGCAATTACGTCCGCGCAAAAATGTTCAGTATTGAACAAAGAATGGAGTTGGTTAATGGCTTGTATGCTTCGTTAACCTATGAGTACTGTGATCAAATGCCCATAAACAATTTGGTTCCAGACGCTTGGTCCTCGCAGTTGTTTGGAGACATAAACAATCCAATAGAATTTCAGCGCTACAAAAAATCTGAATTTAATTTGAACCTTCAGTGGAGACCCGGTCAGACATATTATTTCAAAAAAAATAAAAAAGTAGTAACCGGATTCAAATATCCCGAATTCAAGTTTAACTACCGTAAAGGTTTGCCTGGAATGTTCGGTAGTGAAGTGAATTTCGATTATGTTGAATTGAAAATTCACGACGACTATCAGCTTCCGCGATTTGGAACAGGAGAATGGACCATTCAAGGGGGGGCCTTCGTTAACAAAGCCAATTTACGGTTGTTGGAATATAAATATTTTAGAGGTTCAGACTTCTTTTTCTTCTCAGACCCTAACGCGTCGTTCCAACTTCTTGATCGCGTATTCCTCACGCCGAACGCCTATTACAGAGGAAACTATGTTCACAGTTTCAACGGCATGTTCTTCAATAAAATCCCCTTGTTGAATCGATTGAAATTGAATGAGATTGCCGGAAGTGCACTCATTGCTATACCAAGCGAGAACTTCATTCACCAAGAAATTTTTGTAGGTATTCAAAAACAAATCAGAATTAAAGAGCAGCTCTTTCGTTTAGGAGCATTTCTTGTGACCTCCGATTCAAACCTCGATAAGGCAAACTATACCTTCAAGTTTGGTATCAGTTACTGGAATACCTACACAAAAAAATGGAGTTACTAATTTCCAAATGAAAAGTGGCACTATCTTTATAAACGAAACATAAACAATTGCTATGAAAAAGCTATCTCTCTTTTTAGGATTCGCGCTATTACTTTTAGCAGGATGTAAGACCAATGCGAACCTTGGTGAAAAAGTAAACGAACCATTCACAGGAAATAAATACGAATCGAACGATCGTTATTTTAGAGGAACTGGAAAAGGTCAATCGATGGATGAAAATATCTCTCGCAACAAAGCAGATCTTCAAGCCAAGAAAGTATTGGCTCAGCAGGTTGAGACTAACGTAAAGGTTGTAACAGATCAATACCTAGGAGAAACAGAATTGAATAACCGTTCTGAAATCACAGATAAGTTTCAATCATTGGCTCGTGAAGCAACGAACACGCAGATTGCTGACTTACGTAAGATTGGCGAGGAGAAATACAAAATGCCTGATGGAACTTTCACAACTTACATCGCTTATGAAATTCATAAGCGCGATATGTATCGCTTCATGAAAAAGCAAATTAGATTAAACTCGAAGCTAAACGAAGCAGAGCGCAAGACAATCGAAGATATGATTGATGAAGAATTGAAAAAGGCGGAAGCTTTAGGAGATTAATTTCCAATTGGTTTAAAAAAGGAAAAGGTGCTTATGCACCTTTTTTGTTTTCTCCACCTCTGTTTTTCGATGTGTATTTCGGTTTGAAATTCCGCTTTCCTCCTCCTCCACCATTACCTCCATGTCTTGGTTTTCCATTTCCCTTCATAACAGGATTATATTCTGGAACAGCACCATAATTTTCCGCCACAGCTAGCTTTTCAACGTCTTGTTGAATAAGCATTTCAATCTTCTTGAACTTCACCTGATCATCGGGAGCCACAAAAGTTACTGCCTCACCGAAAGCATCAGCCCTTCCCGTTCTTCCAATGCGGTGAACATAGTCTTCCGCATCACCTGGCACGTCGAAATTCACTACACAGTCAATTCCTTTAATGTCTATTCCTCTACTTACAACATCTGTAGCAACAAGCACGGCGCATTTTCTATTTCGAAATTCATTCAAGGAATGTTCACGTTCGCTTTGTTCCAAATCACTGCTCATCATGAGGGCTTGAATACCCTTCTTGCGAAGCGCGCTATGAATATTAATCACTCCCGATTTCGTGCTACTGAAAACAATCGTCGTTTTCTCTTTTCTTTCATAAAGATAATCGACCAAGATTGGAATTTTCTGATTCGGAAAAACAACGAATGCTCCCTGAGTAACATTTGCTGGTGGCTTAGACAATGCAATGTTTATAGTAATTGGATCATTTAAAAATCCACGCGATAAACTAAAAATGGTGTCGGGCATTGTAGCTGAAAACAGCAGGCCTTGCTTCACATCAGGTGTCTGAGCAATAATGCGCTGAATATCTGGCTGAAATCCCATGTCTAACATGCGATCAGCTTCATCGAGAATTAAGAATTTCAATTTAGAAAAATCGACATAGCCTAAATTAATGTGCATGTTCAATCTTCCAGGAGTTGCTACAATAATATCTGTACCTGTTGTAAG
>JBIKVX010000066.1:0-8865 GCA_044356625.1 Flavobacteriales bacterium
AACGAGATCTATGCGATTTCGGACAATAGAGTTTTAAAAGCCAGTGTGACGAATCCATTCCTTGCGAATTTTCAAAACTGGACAGTAGTAACCGATTGGCCAGCTGCAGGGGCCTATGCAGATGCGACGGAATTCGCAGGTAATTTGTTTGTGCATACCATTGATGCCACCAACGATAAAATTCACAAGAAAGATTTAGCTACGGGGACTTGGAGTGTCTTTTCAGAATTCGGCAACATGCGTTTTGGACGAATTTGGAACTCGGAAGATTACTTGTGTTTAGCAGGAGAGTGGGCGGCCATTTGCTACGATGAACTTCTTTATTTGGCCTACAATATTTCAGATTTAGACGGCGGGACCATTGCACCGAATTTTGTCATTCGCGATATGCAAAACACGTTGTGGGTGGCTGACAAAGGAAGAGGACTTGTAGGAAGGAAGGGTAATGGCCAAGATTTAACAGTACGTCCAGATGGCCCGGCCTCAGCCGAAGTGAGAAAGCTGAACGCCTACAACAATAATCTTTGGGTAGCACACGGAGCAATTTATCCGTACGGTGGAAATTTATGGCGGAATGGAAATTACTCGGGTCGAGTGGGAGATCAGTGGACAACATATACTCCCGGTCCCGGTGGTAATTCAACCCCCGGTGTTTCAGACATGGCCGATGTGGCAATAGATCCGTTCAATAACAACCGAGTTTTTTATGGTTCTTGGGAAGAGGGACTCATACAGCGATCAGATAACGGGACGCTGACCTACTACAATGTTGAAACGGGTAACAACCCATTGCAAGGATCTGGATTTTCTTGGGCTCCCGGATGGACAGGTGTAGGCGGTGTTGCTTTTGATCCGAATGGCGTTCTGTGGCTAACCAACAGCTATTCAACTAAACCCGTTCAAGCGGTTGATCGTGAAGGAAATTTCATTGCGTTCTCATGTGCTCCCTACGTAACGAATGACGATTGGTTGAAAGACATTATGCCTACCCGCGAAGGATACATTTGGGCCATAGTTTCCGGAAGGGGAATTGTGGTGCGTGATCCGAACGGAACGGTTTCCAATGCCTCGGACGATGATGTTACTTTTCTGTCTGAAGCCGAAGGCGCGGGCGGATTGGCGAATAAAGATGTCTTCTGTATGATTGAAGATTTGGATGGTGAAATATGGGTGGGGACGCTTCAAGGTCTTTCTGTATTTTATTCGCAGTCGTCACTGTTCTCAGAAGATCCGTTGGACGGCGAACCTATTTTGATTACGCAAGACGGAAACGTTCAGAAGTTGCTCGATACTGAAACGATAACCTCTATTGAAATCGATGGGGGAAATCGGAAATGGATTGGAACGCGAAACAGTGGGGTGTATTTATTCAGCTCGGATGGATTACAACAAATTGAACATTTCACCCAAGAGAACAGCCCGCTTCCAACCAACACTATTTCAGACATTGCCATTAATCAAGACAACGGAGAAGTATTCATAGCAACAGAAGAAGGAATGGTTTCTTATTTTTCTACAGCAACGAATTTCGATCAGGAAATGAAAAACGTTCGCGTATTTCCGAATCCTGTTTTGCCTGAATTTGATGGAAACATTACAGTAGACGGATTAGCATATAACAGCAGTGTTCGCATTACAGATGCTGCCGGAAACGTTGTGTTTCAAGGCGAAAGCGAAGGAGGACGTGTTTTCTGGAATGGCAAGACCACCGAGGGACAACGTCCTGCAACAGGCATGTATTATGTCTATTGTTCGAATACAGATGGAAAGAAAACCGAAACGTTACAACTGACTTTCATTCATTAGTCTTTCGACTTCATACAAGCTTTCACGAATGAAATGAAGAGCGGGTGAGGAGTCATTACCGTGCTTTTGTATTCCGGATGAAACTGAGCGGCTACGAAGTAGGGGTGGTTTTCTAATTCAATAATTTCAACCAATCCGCTTTTAGGATTTGTTCCAACCGCTTTGAATCCTGCTTTATCGAATTTCTCCATGTAATCGTTGTTGAATTCAAAACGATGGCGGTGACGTTCTTCGATGTTTATTTCTCCATAAGCTTTTTGTGCTTTCGATCCTTTCTTAAGTGTGCAAGGGTAAGAGCCTAAACGCATGGTTCCGCCTTTGTTTACAATGCTCTTCTGTTCTTCCATAAGGCAGATAACAGGATGCTTGGTATAGGCCTTCATCTCTGTGCTGTGTGCGTCTTTCAGACCAAGCACATTGCGCGCAAATTCAATCGTTGCGATTTGCATTCCCAAACAAATTCCGAAAAAAGGAATGTTATTTTCTCGAACGAATTTGATTGCTTCAATTTTCCCATCGATGCCTCTTGATCCAAATCCAGGTGCAACAAGCACTCCGTCTAGTCCTGTGAGCTTCGCTTTAACATTCTTGTTGTTCAATCCTTCAGAATGAATCCACTCAATGTCAACAGCACATTCAAGTGTCGTTCCTGCGTGAATGAAGGCTTCAGCAATACTCTTGTACGCATCTTTCAATTCAACATATTTTCCAACTAAACCAATGCGAACACGTTTCTTCGGATTTTTAAGTTTGGTTAAAAAGTCGCTCCACTTGTTAAGATTGGGTTTCTTCTTGGACTTCAAGCCGAGCTTGCGCAAGACCACCAAGTCAAGTTTTTCTTCCAGCATCAAAAAGGGAACATCGTAAATCGTATCGGCATCTATGCTCTGAATAACGGCATCCAATGAGACGTTGCAGAACTTTGCAATTTTATTTCGAAGAATAGGTGAAAGTTCGTGCTCGGTGCGACAAACCAAAATGTCGGGTTGAACCCCATTTTCCAGAAGCATCTTCACGCTATGTTGCGTAGGCTTGGTTTTCAATTCACCAGCTGCAGCTAAATAAGGAACAAGCGTCAAGTGAATGTTAATGCAATCGTCTTCGTATTCCCACATCAATTGACGAACAGACTCCACGTACGGAAGCGATTCAATGTCGCCAACAGTTCCGCCAATTTCAGTGATTACAACGTCGTAGTCATGTGCATTTCCTAACAATTGAATGCAACGCTTGATTTCGTCCGTGATATGTGGAATAATTTGAACGGTCTTTCCCAGGTATTCGCCGCGACGCTCTTTGTCGATAACGCTCTGGTAAATGCGACCTGTCGTAATATTATTTGCTTGTGAAGTCGGAATGTCTAGGAAGCGCTCGTAGTGGCCCAAATCGAGGTCGGTTTCTGCGCCGTCCTGGGTCACGTAACACTCGCCGTGTTCATACGGATTCAGGGTTCCAGGATCAATGTTTATGTAGGGATCCAGCTTCTGAATGGTTACAGAATAGCCTCTTGCTTGAAGAAGTTTGGCTAAAGATGCTGAGATGATTCCTTTACCCAGTGAACTGGTTACTCCGCCGGTCACGAAGATGTATTTGGAACGTTTTGAGGATACCGCTTGCTTTTTTTGCATAACGGGAGACAAAGTTAAGCCATTTGTTAAGTCAGATGCAACTTTACTTTAAGGAAACCAATAAAAGTCTTCTTTTCCGCAGCCTTGAATCAGTTTGTTCCACGCAGTAATGTCGAGTTCAATTTTTACAACGGCTCCTTTTTTAAACGGATGTTGCATGCCGGTTAAATACTGAGACAAGTTTGAAACGCCCGGATTGTGTCCGATCAAAACGACATCGTTCCAGTCTGTGGGAAGAAGTTCAATGACTTCCAACAAGTCTGAAAGCTCAGCGTTGTAAATTTTCTTTTCGAGATGAAGAATGGGTTTGTGACTTTGCGTGGTGCCGAGCGTATGCGCAGTAGAGTAAGTGCGCACAGCAGGGCTTACCATCCAATTGGTTGGAAGTTGTCCCAAGTGATTGCCAAGCGCTAATATTTGAAGGTTTCCGCGTTCTGTTAGCGGTCTGAAGCTGTCGGGTTGACCGTAAAGATCTTCCGCTTCGGCGTGACGAATAATGTAAAGTATTTTCATTAAACGTTGTACTCTCTTCCTTTTACGTTTAGCACTTTGGTGTATTTCTTCAAGCTACGAAGAACAATGAAAATGATGAAGCCAATGAACAGGGCAGTGTGCCAGAACGGAGTGAGTATTTCCTTCCAACCGAAATATCCAAAGTGCACATAGTTTTTCATTGCGTCTAGCAAAGCGAAGGAAATGAATACCGCGAAGAAGCCGTTGTATTCGCGCTTCAAAACATTGCGAAGTGAAAATTCTACGGGAGCTGATTTCCAAGAAGAGAAGCGTGGGAAGAAAGGCGGAGTTCTTTCGGTCCATTTGATGTAGACATCTCCGAATTTATTTCGAAGGAAGAATTCTTCCGCGAACATAATGCGTTCATAGTACAACCAGAACAATAGGCAAGAGGTAAGGGTGAACCACCAGTTTCCAACGTACATGATGATACCTAACCACATGAAGAAGTTACCTAAGTAGAGTGGGTGACGAACAATGCTATAGATGCCAGTGTGATTCAGCTCGTCTGCAACTTGTCCTTCTTTGGTGTTTCTTCCTGAAGTTCCTTTCGGAGTATATCCTATTGTTAAAACACGAATCAGCTGTCCGAAAAATGAAATGCCCAAGCACGTCCAGGCCCACGTTTTATCGAACAGTGGATTGTCGGTATCCATTTCAAACCAAATAACCGAAGCGGCCAACACGTACAATACCAAAGGAAGAAAGCTGCGCCAACGAAATAGCCAGTTCCCACTTTTGTTCATCTCTTCAATAAGCGCCATAGTAGAATTTTATGTCGCGAAAGTACGAATCAACTTCGTTGTTTGAACTACGTTGTTTGAACTGCGTTGTTAGAACTGCGTTGTTGGAACTGCGTTGTTGGAACTTCGTTGTTGGAACTCCGTTGTTAAACCCTCGTCCGAAGGACCCTCGCAAAGAATTTGCCTTCGCGATGAAATCGCCCTCGCAAAGCCATTTGCCCTCGTAACGCCTAAAGCATCTTCAACGACCCCATCCCCCCATCTAACCCAATCACCTGTCCAGTCATCCAACTGCTTTTGTTGCTTAAAAGGAAGGTAATGGCTTCTGCAAGATCGTTCGGTTGACCAATGCGGCCTAGAGGGTGACGCTTATTTGAAGCTTCAACTTTTTCTGGAGTGTTGATGAATTTCTCGGCGAGTCCGGTTTGAGTCAACGATGGAGCAACCACGTTTACGCGAATCTTCGGAGCGAGTTCAGCAGCAAGGCTTTTACCCAATCCTTCCAATGCGCCTTTCGCCATGGCAACGCTTGCGTGGAAAGGCATTCCTAACTTCACAGCAACAGTGCTGATGAATACGATAGAGGCCGACTCTGATTTTTTCAAATAGGGAAGAGCCAACTGCGTTGCCTTCAATGCCCCGTAGGCGTTAATATTTATGTCGGAAAGAAATACTTCGTGCGAAATGCGATGGGCAGGAAGTAGGTTGATCGTTCCTGGACAATACACCAATCCGTCGAGTGTCAACCCTTCGGGAAGGTTCAGTGAATCGTCTTCAATGTTCCAAACGAAACTGTTCGGATGAGTAGACGCTTCGCGTGAGGTGAAATAAACCGAGTGCCCTTGCGATTCAAGCAGGGCAACGGTTGCAGCACCAACGCCTTTCGCTCCGCCAATAACTAAATAATTCATTACTTGTCGAGGTTAACGTATTTCAAAAATTCATTGCGCGTTGCTTCATTGTTGAAGGCTCCTGAATAAGACGAAGTCACAGTAGCACTGTTGAAGTCCTGCACGCCGCGACTGCTCACACACAAGTGAACAGCATCGATAAGAACCGCTACATCTTCCGTTTCCATCACACGCTTTAACTCTTCAGCAATTTGAATGGTTAAGCGCTCTTGCACTTGCGGACGTTTCGCGAAGAACTGCACAATGCGATTCAATTTGGAAAGACCAATAACCTTTCCGTTTGAAATGTATGCCACATGAGCTTTTCCAATGATGGGGACGAAATGGTGCTCGCAGTTCGAGTAAAAAGTAATGTTGCGCTCTACCAACATTTCCTTGTATTGGTATTTGTTTTCGAAAAGTTTTACTGCCGGTTTATTCGCTGGATTTAGTCCCGAAAAAATTTCCTTGATATACATTTTCGCAACACGATGAGGAGTTCCTTGAAGCGAGTCGTCTGTTAGGTCAAGACCCATGATATTCATGATATCGCGAAACTTCTCTTCAATCTGCTCAATTTTTTCTTCATCACTGAGCAAGAATGCATCTTCACGCACAGGCGTCTCTATCGTGGTCATCACGTGCTGATCTCCCATTTCATCTATCTGTATCGCAATCAGCTCTTTTTCTGTGTGTGTCATTTTTTTCTATTGTAAAGTTTAAACCACTTAAACTGAACTTTGTTCGAATCCATTATATTTGTGAAATACCTAAACCTAGTAATATGTCACTTTGGAGGAAAAAAGATTTAGCCGCAATGCTCTCAGATGCAGAAGGCGGAGAGAAATCGTTAAAGAGAACGTTGGGCGCCTTTCAGTTGGTCGCTCTTGGAGTGGGCGCCATTATCGGAGCCGGATTATTTGTTAGAACTGCCGCTGCCGCTGCAGAGGCTTCTGGAAATGGAGTAACTCTTTCCTTTATTGTTGCTGCTATCGGTTGTGCTTTCGCTGGGTTGTGTTACGCAGAATTTGCAGCAATGATTCCAATTTCAGGAAGCGCTTACGCATACTCTTTCGTAACTATGGGTGAATTGGTAGCCTGGATCATCGGATGGGCGTTGGTTATGGAATACGCATTGGGCGCGGCTACCGTGTCTATCGCTTGGAGCGAATACTTGAATAATCTCTTTGGAGGAACTATACCTTACGAATGGTGTCACTCACCGTTTGAGAGTATTCAATATTTAACAGGAGACGCCATGAATCAGGCTACAGCGTTATTTCCTGATTTGTCGAAGTCGGTTCACCACGGAAAACTTATTCTCTCTTCTGAGATGATGGAAAAAATTCCAACTTTGAAAGGTGCAATTCAAACTTCTTCTGGAATTATCAATGCTCCGGCGTTAGTGATTCTCTTCATGTTAACGTTACTTCTTATAAAAGGAACCAAAGAATCTGCTTTCGTGAACGCAATTATCGTGTTCTTGAAAGTCGCGATTGTATTGGTGTTCATTGTTATCGGATGGCAGTTCATTAACCCAGATCATTACTCTCCTTACTTAATCCCAGAAGGGGTGAAAGGCCACGAAGGATTCTTCGATTGGGGATGGGGTGGTGTTTTAGGTGGAGCAGGAATTGTATTCTTCGCCTTCATCGGATTCGATGCCGTTTCTACTGCAGCCCAAGAAGCGAAGAATCCAAAGCGCGATATGCCAATCGGAATTTTAGGTTCGTTGGTGGTGTGTACCATTTTATACATTTTATTCGGACACGTGTTAACAGGTGTTGCACCTTGGTCTGACTTTGGTGATCCTGCTTTAGGAAAAGAAGCATCGGTAACGTACACGATTTCCACCTACATGAAAGGATACGAATGGTTGGGAACAACAGTGAATGTGGCTATCCTAGCCGGATTCTCGAGTGTTATCCTAGTGATGTTAATGGGACAAAGTCGAGTGTTCTACTCTATGAGTAACGACGGTTTGCTGCCGAAGGCATTCGGAGAATTGCACCCGAAGTTCAATACACCTTATAAAGCAAACTGGATTCTATTCATATTCGTGGGATTGTTCGCTGCTTTCGTACCAGGAAGTGTTGCGGGTGATTTGACTTCGTTTGGAACTTTATTCGCATTCGTTCTGGTGAGCGCTGGCGTTTGGATCATGCGTGTGAAGAACCCTGAATTTGTTCGTCCTTTCAAAACACCTTTGGTTCCATTGGTTCCAATCTTAGGTATTTTGGTTTGCGGTGCCATGATTGCCTCATTAGATGGACAAACATTAAAAGTTGCATTGTTGTGGATGACTGGCGGTATCAATATCTATTATTTATATAGCCAGTTTAACAGTAAACTTCATGATAACAATTATTACACAAGAGAAAATTTCGTTAAACACACATTTCCTTTGGTGTTGATGACATTAGTGGTATTGGTAACTACAATTAGCAATCCTGATACACTCATGATTTCAGTGAGTGTCTGTCAAGTGTTTTTAACACTGTATATCTTAATGAACCAAATGGTTCGTCATACTAAGTAGAACTCAGAGCTTAAATAGAAAGAGCAGCTTCGGCTGCTCTTTTTTGTTTCCATAAGTATTAAACATTAAAAAGCCCGGAACGTTTTCCGGGCTTTTTAATACCTTAACCTAAACCTTAACTAAAACTTATAACGAAAGAATATCGTTATGGTACTAATAACGCTTGAGATTCAAAAAGGTTGCAATTATTTGAAAAAAAATTTATGTCTTCTGCTTTTCGCGCTTCGCAGCAGGGAAAAGAATGTTGTTTAATATAAGTCTGTACCCCGCTGAATTCGGGTGAAGCGACAGGTCTGTTGGTGGGTCACCCACGCGGTGCTGATAGTCTTCTGGATCATGACCGCCGTAGTAAGTCCATTGCCCTTGTCCCAATTCACCGTGAATATACTTCGCGCATTTGATGTTCTTTGATTCACCCATTATAGTGACTTCGCTTCTGATATATCCTTCACGAAAGGAAGTAGTTTGTCCCATGAATCCGTGAATCACCTGCGTGTGGTTCTGAGTAAGTATAGTTGGAATAATATCCCACTTCGCTGAGAAATCGAACAGCGTGAAGAAGTCATTTTCTTCCTTTACCTTCAAATGATCCTCTGTCCCGTCTATGTTGGAAAACTCATAGACCATAGGATCCTTAATGATGTTGTAATTCTGAAAGGCAAAGCCTTGAGCGAAGTTCAATTTCTTCTGCGCATTCGGATCACTCGGGTCGCCGTCGAACACACTTTCAACCATATCTGTTCCTT
>JBIKVX010000001.1:0-32820 GCA_044356625.1 Flavobacteriales bacterium
TTCCAACACAAAATACTTATAAGCAGTCCTTATAAATCCCCAACCTAACTTGTCCATGTTACACTCCGTGGCCATAATAAATACAATTTGTGATTTCTCTATCTCCTTCATTTGAGAAAGCGGATCAGTATTCGTCATCTTTCTCTCAGGGAGCTTATGTAATTGTTTATTGTAAAAATAAAAATTCAACGATCGGAAAATGTCCGGCGCCCAAGGTAATTGCAGGAGATTGAAAAAATAACTGTCTGAAATAATTGCAACTTTTGGTTGAACACCAACATTTCCATTGTTAAGGCTGTACTGCAAGTTCACACTTACACGCGGATAAGCCATTGGAAGAACGTCAATAGGCCAATACAAATTCATTCCCAATCCAATGTCGTCATCCACGCTTTCTATAGTGGTTGAAAGAGGGAGATCTTTTTTGTTCCAAGCGAACTCGTTCATATTATTTCCGCAACGCTTCTTACAAAAATTCACCAATGAATCGGCGGCTAACGTTGCACCGTACTGACTCCAATGAATGCCCGTCTTCGGGAAAAGCGGGGCGGGCGTTTTGCCCTTCATTTCACGAAACCACTTTCCAAAGTCTATGTGCTGAATACCCTGTGATTCCAAGCCTTTCTGGTATTCGGAATAATAACTGCGGTTGGAAAGAATGGGGAATTCATCTGGAATGTATTCCGGATAAAACGAGGCTTTTCCGGGATTCATGACCACCACCAATTCAATGCCTTTCTCTTTCAATTTAGTTTGAAGCGCTTTCAGCATAACAAGGTTCGAATCTACCTGGGCTGTATTCACCTCTTCAGCACCGCGAAAGGCGTTGATGTATTTGATCTCGTACAAATAATCCTCCTTCCCAATGATGACCCCATTGGCCTTGGCCTTATGAAAAAGTGAAAACGCAATCTGATTGTGGATGCGCACAGCAGTGTTGCGGTATCCGAATTGCTCGTTGATGTATTTGTTTCGATTCTCTTGGTAAGTGCCGTCGAACCATGATTCGAGGGTTAGTGAATCTTTTGCAGTTGGTTCTATAGAACCGAAGAGTGGACCCACTTCAACAAAAGGTTTTACCATTTGTATCATAGGAAGAAACATGCCTATGAGAACGATAGAGAACAAGACGGTATGGAAGCGATTGTTCTTCATTAGAATCGGAAATAAATGAAGGGGTTAAATCCGCTTGCGGTGATGTAGCTCAACGAAAGAACAAAGAGCGCTGCTGAAACGATTGTCAATGCTAGATGTCCGGCGTTTCCAATTGTTCGCTGACCGAATACCGAATCTTGAAATTTCGTTGTTTTGGGAAGTAGTAAGAAGAATGAAAACAACGTCGCCAAGGCCGCAATAAGCATCCATTCGGTATCAATTTTTACCGTTACATATCCGTTGAATGAAAACATTGCATGCAGATATCCCCATGCCCTATGCAAATCTTCCACGCGGAAAAATACCCAACCGATTACTACCACGACAAACGTGAAAGCTACGCGTGTAATTTTCCCGATGGAACCAAACCAACGGATTAAAAACGCGCGCTCCAATACCAAGAACAATCCGTGCCAAGCGCCCCAGATGATGTAGTTCCAAGAAGCTCCGTGCCACAGTCCGGAAAGTAAAAACACCAACCACAAGTTGAAGTACAATCTTCCTTTTCCCACCTTGTTTCCACCCAATGGAATGTAGAGGTAGTTGCGCATCCATCCGCCCAAGGTCATGTGCCAACGGCGCCAGAACTCGGTGATGTTTTGAGAGACATACGGATTGTTGAAGTTCTCTGGAAATTTAAATCCAACCATTCGTCCAATCCCAATGGCCATGTCGGAATATCCGCTGAAGTCGAAATAGATTTGAAACGTGTAAGACAGCGCGGCCAACCAAGCGGCTCCCATGGAAAGCGTATTCGGATCAAGCGCACCAGCGCCTGTTTCCGCATTGCCGTATATGCTGTCTGCAAAGGCCGCCAGCGCATTGGCTATCAAAACTTTTTTTCCTAAACCAATGCAAAATCTATAAAAACCGAGCAAACGTTCGGTACTGTTTTCGGTCTTCGAACGATCGGGAATTTGATCGGCGATATCATGGTACCGAATAATAGGACCCGCAATTAATTTCGGAAAAAGGATGATGTACAACTGATAGTCCCAAAAGTTCTTGAGCGGCTTATGCACTCTTCGAAAAACATCTACCACATAAGTAAGTGTTTCAAAGGTGTAGAATGAAATACCTATCGGAAGCACCAACTTCGTCCATGGAATGCTGCTCTCCATACCCACTCCCTTCATAGCAACATTCACATTCTCTATGAAGAAGTTCATGTATTTGAAATACACGAGCAACCCAAGGTTCATGACCACTGAAAACACGAGTAGTGCTTTTCGCTCGGATTCATTCTTGCTGCGATCCATTCTTCCCACCAAGAAAAAATCTATGAGAGTTGTCCCAATAATGACGAAGATAAATTTCGGCGCACCCCACGCATAGAAGAACACGCTTGACAAGAGCAAGAATGGATTCTTCAATTTCTTCGGGCATATCCAATACAGCAGCAGGAAGGCTGGGAGGAAGGTGGTGAGGAAGATGGCGGATGAAAAAACCATTCAGCGAATATACGGCGAAGCCGATGACACCGAAGGTGATGACCCTACGGGATGACACTGCGTGATGACCGTTCCGGATGACACTCCGTGATGACGCTCCGCGAAGCGGTCATCGAACTTGTTCGTCATCACATGAAATGTGTCATCCCAGAGGGTCATCAATCGTAGATTGTCATCCCGAAGGGTCATCCAGCTCCGCTGGTGATTATATTTGTTACAAACAAAGAAGAAATGACCCCCTTAGAATCCGCAAAAGAAAAAGCTAGACTTTGGAAAACATACGATTTAGATGAAGAGACGCGCAACGAGATTGAGCGTATGGAAAGAGAAGATGAGAAGTTGTTCATTGATTCGTTTTATTCGGATTTGGAATTTGGAACGGGTGGTTTGCGCGGTGTCATGGGTGTGGGAAGCATGCGTATGAACAAGTATACCGTGGGGATGGCTACGCAGGGATTGGCGAATTATATTTTGAAACACCATGCGCAAATGGGTGGAGAAGGCTCGGTGGCGATTGCGTATGACTCGCGAAACAATTCAAGTTACTTCGCGAATATTGCGTCTGAGATTTTGGCGAAGAATGGCATTCATGTTTATCTCTTTTCAGAATTGCGTCCAACACCGCTGTTGTCGTTCACCGTTCGTGAATTGAAATGCACGGCGGGTATTGTTATCACTGCTTCGCACAATCCGAAGGAGTACAACGGGTATAAAGTTTATTGGAGCGATGGCGGGCAGATATTGCCGCCGCATGACGGGGGGATAATCACGGAAGTGAAGATTGCAAATGCTGCGCAAGATGTTTCACAAGATGCAAATGCTTTGCAAGATTCTTCGAAAGATTCCTTCGGAAAGATTGGTGAAATAAAGGAAGTTCCTTCGGCAGTAGAAGAAAAATACCTGGAACTCGTTCGAGGATTGACGCTTTCTGAAGATGCCGTGAAGCAAGAGAAAGACATTTCCATTGTGTATACTTCTATACACGGTTCAGGGATAACGTTGGTACCGAAGACATTGGCGGCGTTGGGGTTTTCGAATGTGAGTGTGGTGGAAGAGCAGGCGGTGCCCGATGGGAATTTCCCGACGGTGGAGTCACCGAATCCGGAAGAGAAGTCGGCCATGAAAATGGCGTTGGAGTTGGGAGAGAAGGTAAATGCGGAATTGGTATTGGGAACAGATCCGGATACCGATCGCGTGGGATTGGCAGTGAGAAACGACAACAATGAATTGGTGTTGATCAATGGAAATCAAGCAGGAAGCTTGTTGGTGTATTACCGTTTGTTGGTGGGAAAGGAAAAAGGAAAATTACCTGAACATCCGTTTATTGGAAAGACGATTGTGACAACCGAATTGATTGCACGCATTGCGGAATCGTTCGGGGTGCCGTGTTACGACACGTTAACCGGATTCAAGTTTATCGCGGGATTGATTAAAGAAAAAGAAGGAAAGGAAAATTTTGTAGCGGGTGGAGAAGAGAGCTACGGCTATTTGGTGAGTGATTTTGTGCGCGACAAAGACGCTGCATTGTCGGCTGTTCAGTTCGCAGAGATAGCGGCTTACGCGAAGAACAAAGGAACAACGATGTGGGGAATGTTGAAAGACCTTTACTTACAACACGGCGTGTTCCAGGAAGAGTTGGTAAGCATTACGTTGAAGGGAATAGACGGTGTTGCGCAGATTCAAAGCATGATGTCGCGTCTTCGCACCACACCTCCGCAAACCCTTGGCGGAGTAGCGCTAGCAGAATTGCACGATGTGAAAGCTGGCACCTGTAAAAACATGATTACCGGAGCAACAACCACACTCCCCTATCCAAGCTCAGACGTCTTGCAATTCATCCTCACCGACGGCAGCAAGATCAGTGCTCGTCCAAGTGGGACGGAACCGAAGATTAAGTTTTACTTTTCGTTAAGGAAGGAGATTTCTTCTTCAGAAGAAATTTCTTCAGTTCAGAATGAACTGACAAAGAAGATTGAAATAATTAAAGCAGAGCTTTTGAATTAATTCAGCGAAGCTGAAATTATATTACTTGAGTAATCCGAGTAAATAGGAGCCATACCCACTCTTCACCAACGGTTGCGCCAATGCTACCAGCTGCTCTTGATTGATATATCCCATGCGATAAGCGATTTCTTCAATACACGAAATCTTCTGTCCTTGACGCTCTTCCATCACTTGAACGAATTGTCCTGCTTGCATCAAGGAAGCAAAGGTTCCTGTATCCAACCATGCCGTTCCTCGGTTGAAGACGCTTACTGTTAATTGACCACGATTTAAATACTCTTGATTCACATCGGTAATTTCGTATTCACCGCGTGCAGAAGGTTTTAAATTTTTTGCAATTTCAACTACTGAATTGTCGTAGAAATACAATCCAGGAACAGCGTAATTACTTTTCGGTTCTGATGGCTTTTCTTCAATGGAAATAACCTTTCCCTCTGCATCAAATTCCACAACACCGTAGCGTTCCGGATCATTCACATGATAAGCAAATACTTTTCCACCAACTACTTCGGTGCTTGCTTGTAATAATTTGCTGAGCCCACTCGCGTAAAAAATATTGTCGCCCAAGATCAAAGCAACTTTTTCTTTTCCTATGAACTCTTCACCAATTACAAACGCCTGAGCGAGTCCATTCGGTTCGGGTTGTTCGGCGTATTCGAATGAGCAGCCCAATTGAGAACCGTCTCCCAATAATTTGCGGAATCCCGGTAAATCATGCGGAGTAGAAATAATCAATATCTCACGAATGCCTGCTAACATCAGTACCGAAAGCGGATAGTAAATCATGGGTTTGTCGTACACCGGCATGAGCTGCTTGCTCACAGCTAAGGTTAACGGATGCAAGCGTGTGCCTGAACCTCCGGCGAGAATTATTCCTTTCATGGCTTAACGATTAACGTATTGATTGTTGTAATAAGTTTGGTAGGCGCCACTAGTCACGTTGTTCAACCACTCCGTATTGTTCAAATACCAGTCGACTGTTTTTTCAATGCCTTCTTCAAATTGCAAGGAAGGCTTCCAACCCAATTCGTTCATGATTTTTGTTGAATCAATGGCGTAACGCAAGTCGTGTCCCGCGCGATCGGTGACGAATTGAATAAGTTTTTCTGACTCCCCTTCAACGCGATTCAATTTACCGTCTAAAATCTTACACAGCAACTTCACCACATTTATGTTCTTCCACTCGTTGAAGCCGCCTATGTTGTATGTCTCTCCAATTTTCCCTTCGTGAAAAACTTTGTCAATGGCTTTGGCGTGATCTTCCACGAACAACCAGTCACGCACATTCTCCCCTTTTCCGTATACCGGAAGTGGTTTGTTGTGAATGATGTTGTGAATGATGAGTGGAATTAGTTTTTCTGGAAAATGATTCGGACCGTAGTTGTTCGAGCAGTTGCTAATGACAATGGGAAGTCCGTAGGTGTTTCCGTAAGCACGAACGAAATGATCGGAAGCCGCCTTGGAAGCCGAATACGGCGAACGCGGATCGTAGGATGTTTCTTCGGTGAAGAAGTCCTTGGGGTTGTGCAACTCTCCGTATACTTCATCGGTAGAAACGTGGTAAAAGCGTTTCCCCTCGAAGTTGTTTTTCCAATTTGCAACGGCAGCGTTCAACAACGTAACGGTACCGACCACATTGGTTTGCACAAACTCCATCGGGTTAGTAATGCTCCGATCTACATGCGACTCTGCGGCCAAATGAATAACACCGTTGAAATTGTATTTCTCGAATAAAGACTTTACAAAAGCGGCATCTGCTATGTCCCCTTTCTCAAAGGAGTAATTCTGAAGATGCTCCACATCTTTCAAATTCTCTAAATTCCCTGCATAAGTAAGTTTATCGAGGTTTACGACATTCACATCGGTATGCGTCAATAAAAAATGACGAACAACGTGCGAGCCAATGAATCCGGCACCGCCGGTGACGAGGATAGTCATTCTTTTTGTTTAAACTGCATTTTTGTCTCCCGCAATCATGTTTTGTATGGTCATAAAGATAATGCGAATATCAAGAAAGAAAGACCAGTTCTCTAGGTACCAAATATCTGCGTCCACACGTTTTTTCATCTCAATAACTTCAGCAGTCTCACCCCTTAGACCTGTTACCTGTGCCCATCCTGTTATACCAGGCTTGGCGAACTGTCGCACCAAAAAGTTACCAATCAATTTGCTATAATCCTCCGTGTGTTTTAACATGTGCGGGCGCGGACCTACCACAGTCATGTCTCCTTTAAGGACGTTAATAAATTGCGGAAGTTCATCGAAATTCGTTTTGCGAAGAAACCTGCCAACAGAAGTAATGCGTAGGTCATTTTTCGTGGCCTGAAGTTCATCGCTCAGAATGTTTACCGACATGGTTCTGAACTTGTAGCACCAAAACTGGATATTGTTTTCACCCGATCTCAACTGTTTGAAAAACACGGGGCCTTTTGAATTTAATTTAATGGCTATAGCTATCCATGGGAAAATGAGCGGCGTAATAATGAGCAATACAAGTAAAGAAAAAAGAAAATCAAATAAACGCTTCATTAGACGGTTAAAAGGACGTTGAAGCGGCTCTTTTCTGAGGGTAACAATAGGTATGCCTTGGTACAAGTCAATGTTGGGTTGTCTCCCGGAGATTGGGACTCCGAAATAGGGGATAAGTTTGAACCGAATTAAATTATTCTCGCAATAATCTATGATTTCCTTTAGCTGCGGGTCTTCCTCCTCACCGACCTTCCAGAAAATTTCATCTACATCATTGTCCATCAAAAACTTCATAAGATTCGATGCGTCCCCCAAAAGCTTCATGTTTTCGGTTGTACTTTCATTAAAAAATTGCTTCGATGGCTTAAAGTAACCCAAAACTTCGTAACCTATAACAATATTAGACGCGAGATTATTGTAAAGCGCTGTGCTAATTTTATCGTTACCTACAACTATTATAGCCCTTCTACTGCCACCCAGTCTCCAATATTTGGTTATCATTCGGTGAAATAGCAGTCTGCCCAATAAGAGTAAAACAGAAAAATAACCTGCGAAAATGAACAACCAAAGTCGAGAAATCTCATCGAAATCTAATGCTACAACTACAACAAACAATCCCCCGAAGTAGAAGAAGAGAGCAAAAACGATCTTCCGAATTTGCTTGTCAATAGAATCTATCCTTTCAAACTTATATATTTTATTATTGGAGGCAATTAAAAACCACATGATAGGAGCAAAAGCTATGAATTCTATATATTCACCTCCACTGTTCTGGTATTGAAGCTTTGAGAATCGTGTAAAAGTGGCTAAAACAAATGCGCACAACAGGGCAATTGTATCGAATGTAGCCGTAATTATTGAAGTGTAGTATGATAGGCCCTGTTTTTTCACGATTGCAAAATTAGCGATATTCAGTTGAACGAAATAATTTTTTGACAACGATCTGTTTTAAGAAAAGAGCAACAAATAGCGAATTGGTATAGAGGTATCTCTTGAATAATCTTCTTGGTTCTTGTGCTAATCTGAACAACCACTCTAAACTGCACCTTTGCATCCAAACTGGCGCTCTTTTTTGTATCCCAACAAGAACAGGTAGTGCGCCTCCGATACCGACCATACATGCATTTATTTTTCCTTTCATGTTGGCCATCCACTTTTCTTGTTTTGGACAACCCAAAGCAACAAAGACTAGGTTTGAGCGGCTTTGGTTAATTCTATTGATACATTCCATTTCTTCGCGTTCTGTTAGGTCTCTGAAAGGAGGGCTTTCGAAATGTTTGTTCTCGATTTTGGGATAATTGACTTCTACAAAGGTCACTGTCCTTTTTTGGGTCTCCTGGGTTCCTCCGTAAAAGTAGACGCCTAATCCCAATGTTTCGGCCTTGTGAAGCAGGCAAGGCAGTAGATCCATCCCGGCCACACGTTCTTGTTTTATTCCATAGAGTGCTCTATGCGCAAGCACTAAAGGCATTCCATCTGGAGTTGCCAAATCTGCTTTATTTACTATTTCCGCATAGCCCCGGTCATTGTGCGCTTCAATGGTCATGTGCACGTTCGCCACGCACACATAGGATGACGAATTGGAAACTGCCAATTCAATAATTCTATTGACGATATCGACAAAAGAAAAAGTAGAGATATTTAGATCTAAAATTTTTTTTTTCAAAGTTTCTTTCTTGCAATTAATCTTACATGCTCTTCCTTTTCTTTGTTCGAGTCAAATCTATCTCTTATTTTTTTTGCGGGATTTCCAGCATAAATAGCGTAAGGCTCGGTGTCTCGTGTAACCACAGAACCCGCTGCTATTAAACAACCGTCATGAATATTCACCCCCTGCATAATTGTTGAACCATAGCCTATCCACACATCATTGCCAATTCGAGTAACTAAATCTATTCCTTTCCAATTGTAGTGCTTATCTCTTATGGCGGAAGCTAAGCGAATTGGTGTGCCAATTTGTTGAAAGTTGTGGTCATATTTACCAACTACAGCCACCCGATTGCCAAAAATCACATTGTCACCAATGATACAATCGGTTTCAATAAAAGAATCTCTTCCCAAATAAAAGTTTTTTCCTATAACCATTGTAGCTTTTGCCCAAATATTCGTGCGTTTTCCAGCATGAAATCCCTTGTTTATTTTATACTTTCGATATTTAATTTGAACTAAGAAAATATCTCTAAACTTTTTTAAAAGCCTTCTCATAATCCCAAAATTGTTTCGATTTTAGACCGTATTCTAGCAATATAGCCCATTTTTTTTTGAAATGATTTTTGCATTTCTGTGTCAATCTGTGTTATTCGAGGAAATTCAAAGTGCACATTGTTCTGCGCCTCAAAAATAGGAATATAGCGCTTTGAAGAGCCTCGTGTATGGGTCGAATTCATTCCAAAACCTACGTTTCGTATTTTTGAGACCTTTGGATAGAGTGTTAAGCCTTTTTCTTTAAATTGAGCGTAGAACCAACGAATGGCCCAAGAATCCAAGTCGCCGTTCATTTGTTTTTTTAACATTTGATTTAAATCTGATCCGCCTTTTGCAAATAGTCTTTTAGATTCTCTATCAACACTAAAACTTTCATAATCACTCATATTCCAATCAACTCTTTCCCATCGATTTTTCCATGTGGACCAGCCCCATGACCAGCCTCGATTCAAAAAATAAAACTCTGATTGATTATTCTTATTTAAATTAAATGAATATCCCGAAATTGAAAACACTGACGGTGATTCGTTAAATCGAATCAAGCCTTCATTCATGAAATTTAGAAAATTGGCACTTGTTACCAAATCATCTTCTAAAACAACAATCTTTTCATGATCTAGAAAAATTTTACTAACCCCCTGAATAATTGAGTTTGCTAGCCCCATATTTTCAGTCGCTTCATAGACTTTTAGCAATTTAAACCCTTCAATTGCATTAACATAGGATCTTACTTTATCTACTTCAATCTTATCTACATCATTTTTCGCTGCATCACAAAAAACATACAATTCAGAGTCCGGCGCTAAAAAATTATTTTTAAGGGCCTCAACTGTTTGAATTAAAGTGTCAAGCCGTTTATAACAAAACAGTACAATTGGAGCTAATTGAGTCATCTTTATTAAAATATTATGAGCATGTCTTAAGTATTTATTGTTTTAATTTCCACAATGCTGGTACAATTGCCCGTAAATGAATGGTAATATAGTGAAAACAGGCCACTACTAAACCATTATGTCTTTTATCGAATACAAAAAATTCGGGTGGGTAACAACCGCTCGATGCTGTATATAAATTTTGCAATCGCTTTCTCAAACCTACGGAAGTATTCCGCCATTTAGGAACAAAATCATGACTTTCACAGGTACCTATATAATCGGGGGCAACTAATATCTCGATTCCCATTTTACGTGCCCGAAGACTGTAATCGAAATCGCCCACAGCATGATGAAAAATAGGGTCCAGATTTCCTACCTTGCGAAAAACTTCTTTTGGAATTAAAACGCAATTGCCGTTGCAATAGTCACTCCTTTGGTAGTCACCATTGGGTAAAACTAATTTCCGTAGTGTATTATTGTAACCGCCATAAGTTGCTTTTTGATCAAGTTGGGATTTCGTAGTTCCGCAAACGATAGCACTCGGAAACTTTTCCTTTAATAAAATTTGAAATGCATTTTTTTTCAAAAAAGTATCGTCATTCAACCATAAATAACAATCAAAATCTTTCGCAGCTGCTGCAGTTTCCCATGCCAGATGCATACCACGGTTCCAATACAGATTTCCATTCCCTTGAATGATGTATACTTGTGGGAACTCGTTTTTTACCGCTTCGCCAGTTCCATCATTAGAAGCATCGTCAACTAAAAAGACATCAATGGAATAGGATTCTTCTAATCCAGCTTGTTCGTACAAGGCGGTAACGCATTGGATGGTTTTATCCCGGCGATTGTGGCAGGTAAGAAGTACTGCAATTGTTGAGATTAGGATCATTTAAAAACTAAACTAATTGGTTAAAAATACTTAATACAGTCTTTTTTCTTTCTGGGATTAGTATTTGAAATATACAGCACTCCCAGTATTTCAATTCTATTTTTCTTGAGCCAACAAACAAACATGTCTGGAGATAATAAAGACGATCAGAATTGAGCAATTTTTTTATTGAAGTGGTTTGTTCCGGCATTTTGTTTTGATCGTTTCACATAAAAAAGAATTAAAATTATTGGGGAGAATTCCATTGGATTCGAGAATATTATAAAAAGAATGCATAAAGTTGTAAAAATTGTGATTAAATGATTTTTTGAAAAATGTTGTAAGTTTCTATACAATAAACCTAAATATATGATTAGGCCAAAAACCCCAAAAACCAACAAAAGATAAAATAAACCAGATGATCTAATTACATTAGCGCCATAAATTTTATAAAGACTGTTTTTTCCCGTTGTTTGTATATCAACACCGTATCCTAATAAAGGACGCTCCAAGAATGTCGGGAAATCTATAATGACACTAGTAAATCTTGTGACGCCGACAATATAGTCAGGGTTTTTATAAGCTTTATCAGCTTCTTCTTCGATTCCCTCTAGTTGAGCACTAATTTTACCGGATAATACTTGCGAATTATAAAATAAATACATCCCAACTGGGAAAAATATAGCGAGGCCAATTACCTTGACTCTGCCTTTATAATTATTAAGAAAATTAAAAAGTAAAATCAAACCAAGCAATAAGTAACCCGTTGTAGATATAGTTGTCAATAAACCTAATGAGATAATTATCTTTTCTCTGGGTTTTTTTTCAGAGCTGTAAAATTGTAAAAGCAAAAGTGCTATAATTAAAAGTGCAGCAAAAGCACCTGGCTCCCACATGCAACCACTGTTCCGAATTGGGTGAACGCGGGTAAAATTAAAAAATAGCGAGTTAGAATTACCTCGAGAATCCATCCCAAACAAGTTATTGAATTTAAACAATAAGTCGGGGACCAGTAATTGCAACACATATCCGAAAAAACTCACAATCGTCAAAAAACAGACAACTTTTATAAAATTGTCAATGAACTGACTTTTATTTATTCTGACAATGAGAATTGCTAAAATGATTTTTATCAACCATCCCACCCATGTTACAATATTAATGCTCGAATTTGCCACATAATAGTAGCCTATAATAAATATTACTAAAAATAATATGCTAAATAATTGTTTGCTAGAAAATTGAAATATTCTTTTTTTGATAGCATAACCGAGCGTGAATAAAAAAAATAAACTTATGTAAATTTCATCTGATGAAATAAAAGATGCATTAGAACTAAATACAATCAAGGCAAAAACGAAAAAGTTATCGATGATTTGCTGTTTATTGATAATCATTATTGTGTTTAATAAATTTAGCTGGGTTCCCTGCCCAAATTTCATTTTTTGGTATGGACTTCGTAACAACAGAACATGCCCCGACAATAGAGTTTTCACCTATGATTACACCTTTTAGGATTGTCGAATGGGCCCCAATAAAGCAATTATCCTCTAAGAATACTGGTGCCGTTTTGGTATTTGATTTATCTAACTTACTGTTGTTTCTGTTGTCAGGATTCAAACTATGGAAATCCGTATCATAAATAACAACATTTCCTCCTATTCTTACATTATTACCTATTGTAATGACATTCGAGCAGAAAATAGCTGTTGAACTCATACCTAAATTATTTCCTATTTTCAGAACGCCTTTTTCACCAACAATTATACTACATTTATTAAACCGGCCTATTGGATTAGCGTTTTCTCTATTGTTCATTTTCAAATTTTCTCCTATGAAGAGATAACCTCCTAATGAAACGTTTACTTTCGGCACTCCATTACTTTTAAAAGTCGAGAATTTGGCGCCGTTCACAAATAACAAAATATATGTTGTTAAATAATCTATTGGTTTTTGAATTATGAAAATAATTCTTTTTAAGACTTTAAAAAGGCGTGTTAAGGTCATTTTCATTGGTTCCAAATTCCTTTTGCTGTTTCAGATATAATTTTTTTAAACTGTATTCTAGAAAAAATAACCCCCGGGGCAATACAAATTATAGTGCTAATCATAACTCCTACAACTCCAAAATCAAGTGATTTTGCAATGTAAATAGAAAGAGGTATATTTATTAGTGCCATTAATAAAGACAGGTATAGTTGAATCTTAATTTTTCCAGTTGCATTTATATAATAATTATATGGTGTTAACACAATAATAAAAATCGTCATAATGCAAACCGCAAGATTTATTTCAAAAGGAATGAATACGGAGGGACCTAGCCAAAAATTTAAAATGTACTTTGACAGAAATAGAATCACTAAACAGAGAATTGAAAATAGAATAACAAATCGCTCAAGACTCTTCATAGCACCTTTAATCCAGATGGTATCGGCTTTCACATGCGCCTCCGTAAAAGTTGACCAATAGGGGGTCGCCAATATTGCAAATATCATTGAACTAATCGTAAATAGTTTTAAGGAAAGGTTATATTGAACAACATCTTCAGGGGAGAATAGTTGAGAAATAATTATATTGTCGGTAGAGGTAATTACCACCCATGAAATTTGAATTATAAAAAATTTGCTCCCCAATCCGAAAATATCTTTCAAGTGCTCTTTCTTCCAATATTTATAATCAGGTTTGCAATAGTTATATCGTCCTTTAAAAGCAAGGAAATTAAACCCAACCAACAAAAGTGCAGGAAACACTGAGTAAATAACACCAAAAATAAGCAAAGAACTATTTGTGGTTTTCGTCAACAACCAAACTATCAACAAGGACCCTAAATTAGTAAGAAAAGTTATCTTCCCTTGAGTTGAATGGTGTTGGTCCGCTGTATAAATTGTGGTTATTAGTTTTACGACTAATTGCAAACAGAAGAAACCAAATAAAATAGGCATTAAGAGACCTAGGTCTTTGTGTAATGACGGAGAGGTATTAAAGACTTTCGTCCAATCAATAAAAAAGTTAAGTCCTACAAACAAAATAATTAACCCGATACTAACAGCACCAATTGTGAAATAAGCTGAACTCACAAAAGCCTTGGCAAGAGTTAAATCTCCATTGGCCTTGGCTTCGGCAAATTTATTGCGTAAACCATTACCTAATCCAATGTCAAAAAATGAAAACCAAGCAATAAAAGAACTCAACGTTAACCAAATTCCATAATTCTCTATTTCTAGAAAATTAATGGTCAATGGGACAATCATAAAACTCGCCAATATACTTCCGCCTTTGTAAATAAAAGAAAGAAGAACATGCTTGGTTATGTTTTTCGTGCGGTCGCTTTTAATCCCAAATTTATTGTAAAGCTTTTCTATTCTTCGTCCCAATTCTTTCTTTATAAAAATTTATTTCAAGACTATAATAGTCGTGCCTCTTGCTCATCCCACGAAATTGCAAATGATTTTGCTACCCTGAAGCGATTTGGTGGCATTCAAGGTAATTGACATCGCAATGGCCATAATGGCTTCACACTTCTTATTAATACCTTTCAATAACACCTAAATCACTCGCCACCATCTCCTTCACCATCGCCTGTAAATCATACTTTGGTTCCCAACCTAATTGTGTTTTCGATTTGGTAGGGTCACCTATGAGCAGATCTACTTCCGTGGGGCGATAATATTCTGGGTCTACGCGGACCAAGACTTTTCCAATTGGCAGTTCAAAGTTGGGGTGGTGGCATGCCTTTACTCTCGCAATTTCGTTTTCATTCTCCCCTTCGAAGGACAACTCGATACCAACTTCATTGAAGGCCATAATGACAAAATCTCGGATGTAGGTGGTAACCCCGGTAGCGATTACGAAATCTTCTGGCTTATCTTGTTGTAAAATTCGCCACATGGCCTCCACGTAGTCTTTAGCGTGGCCCCAATCGCGCTGCGCGTTGAGGTTGCCGAGATAAAGGCACTCCTGCTTGCCAAGAGCAATAGCTGCAGTGGCCATAGTAATTTTTCGAGTTACGAACGTTTCTCCCCTTCTTGGCGATTCGTGGTTAAACAAGATGCCGTTGCAGGCAAACATGCCGTATGCCTCACGGTAGTTTTTAGTAATCCAGAACCCGTATATTTTAGCTGCGCCGTATGGCGAGCGTGGGTAAAAGGGAGACTGTTCGTCGTAAAATCCTTTTTCGTTCTTGTTTTCAGCCAAACCACCATACAATTCCGAAGTAGAGGCTTGGTAAATGCGTGTTTTCTTTTCTATGCCAAGTATGCGAACTGCTTCTAAAATCCTCAACGTGCCAATGCCGTCTACGTTTGCCACATACTCTGGTGAGTCGAAAGATACCTTCACGTGAGACATTGCACCGAGGTTATAAATCTCGTCGGGCTGCACCTCTTGAATAATGCGGATGATATTTGTAGAGTCTGTCAAATCGCCGTAGTGCAATTTAAAATTCACTTGGAGCTCGTGCTTATCTTGATACAAATGATCTATTCGCTGCGTGTTAAAAGAAGATGCTCTTCTTTTAACGCCATGCACCTCATATCCTTTTTCAAGTAAAAGTTCGGCTAAATAAGAGCCGTCTTGCCCCGTAATGCCTGTTATCAAAGCTTTTTTCATATTTCAAATATTAATTTTTCCTTATGGCTTCGCCGACGCCTGTTACATGTCATTTAGAAAAACTTTTTACGACTTCTTTTTGAAAGGCATCTTAAAAATTCGTTTAATTCGTTTCCAAACAGATGCCCGCTTCACCTCACTTCCATAAGAGGGTCCATATCCGTATCCCAATCCGTATCCATATCCGTAATAGCCTACTCCTCGTTGCTTCAAACCATTAAAAACCACTACCGTACGCGGAAAACGCTGCCGAAAATCGTCTGATCCCAACACCTTACGAATAGCTTCTTTCAAACTATGGTTGTGACGCACCACAAACAACGACAAATCGGCCTCTTTCACCATGAGCTCAGGATCTGAAATGAGTCCCAGTGGAGGAGTATCTAAAATAATAAAATCGAATTCGACCCGCAAATTCACCATGAGCTTTTGAAAGCGCTCGCCCATCAACAATTCCGAAGGGTTGGGCGGAATCGGTCCCGAGGGTAACACATATAAATTCTCGTGCTCTGTGCCAAACAAGGTATCCTCTACTTGACATTTGCCAATGAGAAATGTAGATAGGCCAATAGCATTGCTTACATCAAAGGCCTTGTGAATACGGGGCTTACGCATATCGCCCCCTATGAGCAAAGTTCTTTTACCCATCAAGGCCATAGACAAACCTAGGTTCGCTGCTATAAACGACTTCCCTTCCCCTGGGATGCTTGACGATATCAAAAGAACTTTTTCCGTTTCGTGGGTGAAATAAAACGGGAGTTTCGTTCTAATGGCACGAATGCTTTCGGCAATCACTGATCTTGAATTTTCAACAAACACCAACTCAGATTCTGCAATTTTCGTTTCAAACACTTCGCCAATAATTGGAATTGTTAAAACATTCTCTATGTCTGAACGAAATAGGATTTTATTGTTTAAGCGTTCCTTAGCAAATATTATTGCGGCGGGAAGAAGTATTCCTATCATTAGGCCCAGTAGCCAGATAATATTCCTCTTGGGGCTTATGGGTGAACCAATCGCAACAGCTGGCTCAATGATGCGAATGTCTGACAAGGTGCTGGCGTACGAAATGGCCGATTCTTCTCTTTTTTCCAACAAGAACGTGTAAATGGCGTTCTTAATGGCTTGCTGTCTGCTAATGTCGAACAAGGCCCTTTCCTTGCTGGGCAACCCGCTCAGTTGTTGCAAGTCCGCGTCGATTTCGCTTTGAAGCGGCTTTTTGGCTGCTAATAAATTATTCTTGATGTTTACCAAAGATACCTTTATACCGTCTCTGAGTTTCGCAATTTCAGCTTTTTGTGACAGCAGAAGGGCATCATTTTCACCCACTGTTGTTTTTCGAATAGCATAGGCCCCTTCGAGCCTAAATAACTCGGTCAGCAAATTTGCCAACAACGGTTCCGAAACACCTAACATAGAGGGGAATATCCCCTTGCCATCTGCTCCCGACACGTACTTCTCTATTTCTTCCAACGACGAGAGTTGTATGTTTATCTGGTTGAGCGAAAGGTCTCTGCTTTTAACCGACTCTAAAAAAATCTTGCCTTGCTCACTCAAATCGAAAATACTATTGGAAATTTTATATTCTTCAATCTTCATTTCAACGAAATCCAGTTCTTTCGTAATCAGTGCCAGACGATCTTCTATAAATCCTAATGTAAATTCAGCAATGGCTCGTTTGTCTTTGAGGCTAATCTCATTGTAACTGTCAATAATCGCTTGCAGAGTTTGTTCGGCTAATACAGAGTTGTGAGACGTAAAGGAAAGCACTATGACACTTGCGTCTTTGCTAGGTAATTCGGCCTTCAATGCAGATCCAATTGCGCTAGCTTCCGCGTTAATACCGTTAAAAATGGCAAAAAAATCTTTTCCGTTTAAATAACCCAACCGGGTTTCGTCTAATTCAATTAACACCGGAGATCCCAGACCCAATTCTAAAACCACACTGTCTTGCAAGACAAATTCACCCTTATTACTTTTCATCACGTTTCCTTCCATAAGAAATTCAATGGAACCCTCTTTCAGACTATCGGGGTTAAGAGGCGTGAACTGAATTGCAAAGTTGTTTTTGAGGATATCCCTTACATTTCCTTTGTCGTATACCTTCACATAACTTCTGCTTTTCCGAGCGGCCTGGCGCAAAACGGGTACTGAACGAACAACTTCCATTTCGTTCTCGACATTTGTTTTCGACCCAAACAAGTCTAATTGACTGATCATAGAATTTTTTGGCCCAAAGCCGGTCTTCGAATCGTCTTTGATTAAGATTTTAGCACTGGCCTGATAAGTGGGATTTGCATAGCGAAGGTATAGAAATGTTGCAGAAAGGCTTAGTGATAAAAACAATACAAACAGCGGCCAATAGGCCAAAAACATTTGCTTTACCTCTAAAATCAAATTAATATCCTTCTGTTCTCTTTCGTTTTCCATAATCAAGGAGTGACTTTTAGTTTTTTAAATTGTTTAAAACCAAAATAAGCAAGGTAACCGAGCTAGTTACCGTTGGCCACACTTGGAAAAAAGTACTGCTTTGGTTCACGCGTGTGCGGTTCGGTTCTACATACAAAACGTCACCATTTTTCAAGTAAAAATTGGAATCTGTTAAAATGGATTTATCATTCAGATTCAATCGCGTAGTGGTGCGTTTTCCCTGGCTTTCACGAATTAATAAAACTGACTCGCGTTTTCCAAAAATAGTCAAATCGCCCGCCATTGAAAGAACTTGTAATACGGAACATCTGTCATACGGGATATTGAAAATTCCAGGTCTATTGACCTCCCCCAAAACTGAAATACGAAAGTTCACCTGTCTTACGTTTACCACTGCATTTTTCAGGAGGGGCGCTAAATCTCTTTCAAGCAATTCTTGAATTTGAGTTGTGCTCAACCCAATGACTTTTACATTTCCCAATTGCGGAAAAGCGATGTCTCCGTTGCTATCTACCAAATATCCTAAAACAATATTACTCGAGGAGCTACCATTGATAGCCGCCATAGTTGATCCACCGGCATTTGAACTGTTGAAAAGCACTGTTAGTTCAGGGCTTGAAGAAGAAACCACAATACTCAATTGATCCCCAGGAAGGATGTTTAGCATTGTTGCGGAACTATCTGCTGCAGAAACCGCAAACTCTTCGTTGCCAACATTCGAAAAATAATAGTAATCTTCTACTCGCGCACAAGAACTGAAGACAAACAAACCTAAAACGAGAACCCATAACTTAGCTTTCATGTCTAAAAGATTAGGGTGTAAAGTTACCACTTAAATTAGGAACTAAATAAACTTCATATTACGCTTTAAGCGTCACAATCGATCGTCTACATGCTGCGCAGGTAACATGCCTTTAACATCATAGATAACGCAATGGTCATTGGTTTGAATATTCAGACTAGAGAATTCGCTATGGGCTACCCCTAGAATTACACCTTGATAGCTTGCGAGATCTATGTCATTCACATTTCCTACTAAATCAAAACCAAACTCAGCCGACACTTCGCTATTAATTGCCCATGGGTCTAGAATATCCACTCTACAACCGAATTCGAGCAATTCGGCTCGAATGTCTACAATTTTCGTGTTTCGAATATCGGGGCAATTTTCTTTAAAGGTTATGCCCAAAATTAATATTCGAGCATTTTTAATTTGAATTCCCTTTGCAATCAGTAATTTAACTAATTTATTTGCTACAAAAGCACCCATTCCGTCGTTAACCCTTCTTCCTGAGAGAATAACCGCTGGGTGATAACCCGCTTGCTCAGCCTTGTATGCCAAATAATAGGGGTCTACGCCTATGCAATGTCCACCCACCAAACCGGGCTTGTACTTTAAGAAATTCCATTTCGTGCCGGCCGCCGCTAAAACTTCGTGTGTATCTATTCCTAATCGGTCAAAAATAAGAGCCAATTCATTCACGAAAGAGATGTTGACATCGCGTTGGGCATTTTCAATGGCCTTAGAGGCCTCTGCGACTTTCAATGAGGAAGCCTTGAACGTGCCTGCTGTAATAATGCTCTTGTACAACTGATCTATAACTTCAGCGATATCGGGTGTACTTCCGCTCGTTACCTTTTGAATTTTTGTCAACGTATTTATCTTATCGCCGGGATTAATTCGCTCCGGTGAGTAGCCACAATAAAAATCTTTGTTGAATATCAAATTCGATTCTTTTTCGAGCACAGGCACACAATCTTCTTCAGTGCAACCTGGGTAGGTTGTACTTTCGTAAATTACGATATCGCCTTTTTTTAATACTCGTCCAATCATTTTAGAAGCAGAAAGGAGTGGTCCCAAATCTGGACGTTTGCTATCGTCTATCGGTGTTGGAACAGTTACAATATAGATGTTAGCATCAATTAACGCCGACTGCTCTGCGCTTAAAAACAATCCATTTAACGAATCGCTCTTTTCCTTCAAAACTTGCAGAAGTTCGTCTTCACTCGTTTCTCGGGTCGCGTCATTGCCTTGGGTTAAATCTTGAATGCGCTTTTGGTTAATATCGAATCCAATTACTGCGTATTTCTTTGCAAATTCCACGGCCAAAGGCAAACCAACGTATCCTAATCCAATGATTGCCAATTTCTTTTCTGAGAACATAATTAACTTTTAAGCGAAGATACGAATAGACCAAACATTGTTAAGAAAAGAAGGATGAACTTCGTAATTGGAAAACCTTTGGTTTTATTCCTACTTCGTAATTCCTATTTCATAATTCCTACTTTGTAATTAGAAACGTCGCAGGCCCTCGTCCACAGGACCCTCGCAACGACAGTTGCCCTCGTCTAAAAGACCCTATTTCTTTAGTGAAATGCGAAAAACTGTCCCTTCCCCAGCCGTGCTCGAAAGCACGTAGATCGCGCCTTTATGATAATTCTTCACAATGCGCTTGGCAAGTGAAAGACCTAGGCCCCATCCTCGCAGCTTAGTGGTGTAGCCAGGTTCGAAGATGGTTTTCCATTTGCGTTTTGGGATGCCCTTGCCGCTGTCTTTGACGTCTATGTATACTTTGCCGTTGGCCTCGTGAATAGAGACGGTTAATTGTCCCTTTGCGTCCATAGCGTCTACGCTGTTCTTCACGAGGTTTTCAATGACCCAACTGAACAAGGAGACGTTCACGTGAACAATAGGATTGCCGTCTGACTTCACTTCAATGTTTACCTCAGAAGAAATACGAACGCGCAAGTAGTCCAAAATTTCTTCCACCAAGTCCTTCGCGCCAATGGGTGCCAATGCCGCTTCAGACCCGATTTTCGAGAAGCGTTCGGTAATGGTAGAAAGACGATCAATGTCTTTGTTGAACTCTTCAATCAACGGCTTTGAAACGCCTTGATCTTCGAACAAATCTCGCCACGCCATAAGCGCAGAAAGCGGAGTACCCAACTGATGCGCGGTTTCTTTCGCCATTCCTACCCAAACCAAGTTTTGTTCAGATCTTCTGAACGTAGAAAACATGACATATGCCACAACCAAAAACACCCCGATTAAAGAGAGCTGCAAATACGGAAACAACTTCAGCTGCTGAATGGTAGCAGAGTCGTCGTAGAAAATATATTGCGTAGAACGCCCTGGGATTTTAATTTCAATGGGTTCATAGCCTTCCTTCATTTCAGCCAAGACCTGATTCACATTGCATTTCAGCGTGTCTATCTTTCCAACCTGAACCACATTCATCTTCGTGCTGTCGGTGACAATTACAGGAACAGAAGCCGTATTGATCACCGTTTCATTGAAAAATGAAGAAACCAAATCATCAATGGTTTGCTTCAACTCTTTGTACATGTAGCTGTTGCTGTAATACACTATGATATTTGCATCTGGAAAAGGAATTGGCGGATACTCTTTCGCGAACTGAAGACGTAATTCCTCAAGACGAACAGGATCTTTTTTGATGGCTGTATCGATATTACCCGCAAGCTGAAGTTCATTCTCCTTATTGAAAATCAATATGGGAATGGTCGTGTTGAGAGATAGAACATCCGCCTCAAAAGTTAAATCTCCTTGGGGTATAGCAATACTTTTCATGGCTCTTCCCAAGATTTCGGCTTTTCGGGTCTCTTCGGAACGAAGACTGTCGAACAACACTTGCGTGAGTTTCACCAATTCTTCCTTCTTGCGAATGGCACTGTGCCACAACTCTACCTTCGCTTTTTCTTCATCGCGAATGCGACGCGCAATGCCGTTGGTGTACCACAAGGTAACGCCCGCAATGGCCGCTGCTAAAAGCAACAAGACCACCTTCCACCGTTGTTTATTTTGCAGTACTGCCATGACTTCTTGTTATACTTTGTGAGCGAGATCTAGCAAAAAGGCGTATTCAAGCGCTACTTCCTTCAACGCTTCAAAACGCCCAGACTTGCCGCCGTGTCCGGCTTCCATGGTGCACTTGAAGAACAATTTATTCGAATCTGTCTTCATGTCGCGCAACTTCGCCACGTATTTCGCGGGCTCCCAATATTGCACCTGACTGTCCCAATAACCTGTGGTTACCAAGGTATGCGGATAGTCTTTCGCTTCAATGTTATCGATGGGCGAATAGCTGAGCATATAGTCGTAATATTCTTTGTCCTTTGGATTTCCCCACTCGTCGAATTCGAAAGTGGTGAGTGGAATGCTTTCGTCTAACATGGTTGTTACAACATCCACAAACGGCACTGCGCTTATGATTCCGTTGAATAGTGCTGGTGCTATGTTGGCAACAGCACCCATGAGCAAACCGCCTGCGCTTCCGCCCATAGCGAATAAGTGATTGCTCGCAGTGTAGTTTTCTTTCACCAAAAATTCTCCACACGCAATGAAGTCGGTGAAGGTATTTCGCTTCTTCAATAATTTTCCGTCTTCGTACCAGTTGCGGCCCATGTCGCTTCCTCCACGAATGTGTGCAATGGCAAAAACAAATCCTCTGTTTAACAACGAAAGTCTTGAACTACTGAATCCTGCATCTATGCTGTGTCCATAGCTTCCGTAAGCATACAGCAAACAAGGTGCGCTGCCGTTTCGCTCGAATCCTTTTTTGTACACCAATGAAATGGGAACCTTCACGCCGTCTTGTGCCGTTGCAAAAATGCGCTCACTCATGTAATCGCTCGCATTGAATTCACCCAAAACAGGCTGCTGTTTTTTCAATTCACGCTCACGTGTTTTCATATTATAATCGAACACGCTTCCAGGTGTTGTCATGGATGAATATCCGAATCGAAGCGTCTCTGTATCGAATTCCGGATTTGCTCCCACTCCCGCGCTGTACGTAGGATCTAGAAACTCGAGGTAGTGCTCTTCTGCCTTGTCCCAACGAGTAACGCGAATGTGGGCCAACCCTTCCGTGCGCTCTTCCAATACCAAATATTCTTTGAACATTTCAACCGATTCCAACAGCGTGTTTTCGCGATGCGGAATCACTTCTTCCCAACTTTCTTTTTCGGTTGAATGAATGGGGCTCGACATCAATCTAAAGTTCTTCGCCTCTAAATTCGTGAGGACGTAAAACTTGTCTTCGTAATGTGTGATGCTGTATTCCAAGTCGCGTTCACGCTTTTGAAAGAGACGAAACTCTCCTTTCGGATTGTTAGACTCGAGCACGCGGTATTCGTCTGAAACCGTTTGAGAACTTCCAATCATTAAGAATTTCTTTGTTTTCGTTTTGAAAACGAAGCACGAAAATTCTTCATCCTTTTCTTCAAAAACCAAGACATCTGTAGACGGGTCGGTTCCTAATTCATGTCGCCACACCTGACAATCGCGCAGGGTTTGCGGGTCTTTCTTCGTGTAGAAAAAATGCAAATTATCTGAAGCCCATGTCGCAGAACCCGAGGTTCCTTCAATGACTTCGTTGAACATTTCTCCCGTTTCTAAATCGCGTACATGAAGTGTATAGACTCTTCGGCTTACTTCATCTGTTCCGTAAACCATGAAGCGGTTGTTCTCTGAAATACTTAATCCGCCTAGCGCCCAGTAGTCTTTTCCTTTCCCCATTTCCGGACCATTGATGAGAATTTCTTCTTCACCCGTTTCCATGCTGTCTTTCTTTCGGCAGTTGTAAGCGTAGTCTTGTCCAATTTCAAAACGCGTGTAATACCAATATCCGTTTTGCTTCACTGGAACAGAGGAATCGTCTTCTTTAATACGACCCTTCATCTCTTCGAACAAATGCTTTTGCAATTCTTCGGTGTGCTTCATTCCGGCATTAACGTGGTCATTCTCTTCTTTGAGGTAAGCCAAGACATCTGCAGTTTGCTCGTCAGGTGTAGCCGCATTTTTCTGTTCGTCTGAAAGACGCATCCAGTAGTAGTTGTCGACACGGGTGTGTCCGTGATCTACCAGTTCTTTCGCTATTTTCTTTGCACGTGGATCGTTCATTTTTTTTCTGAATTTGCGGTTAATGCCTCACCAACAATTAGGTCGATGGGCGAAGTGATTTTAATATTTTCAAGATTTCCTTCCACCAAAAAAACCGAATGATCGTTCGCCTCTACTACAGAAGCGTCGTCGGTAAATAATGGGCTGAAGGGCTTGTTGTAGGCTTCTTTCAAAACAGATGCACGAAAACACTGAGGGGTTTGAATGCGTTTGTACAACGAACGATCGACGCTCTTATTCTCTGCACCATGCACTTCACGAATGGAATCGTTGATAGGAATGGCGGGTACTACAGCGTTGTGATCGTGCAATGCGTTGAAGCACCGCGTAAGTGTTTCGTGCGAAACGAGTGGACGCACAGCGTCGTGCACTGCTACACAATTCACGCTTTCAGAAAGTGCATTCAATCCGTTTTTCACGCTGTGAAAACGTTCTTCTCCGCCAGCTACTACGGCATGTTCAGGAACGTTTTCGTATTGAAGACACAAGTCCTTCCAAAATGAAATATAGTCGTGATGCATAACCACAACCATTTCAAAATTTCGATTGAATGAAAAGAAATTTCGAAGTGTATGAATAAGAATGGGCGTGCTGTTCAGCGTAAGAAATTGTTTCGGAAGGGCGCTTCCCATGCGGGTTCCGGTTCCGCCTGCGACAAAGATGACAGCATGATTTTCAGTGGCTTCCATGCGTTAGTCTTCCAGGTGAATGGGGTAAATAATTTCATTCGCAGGAATGGACGAAGTGGTGCGTTTTCCAACCACCAAATTTCGTTGTGCCCATTTGAAACCGTCTCCTGGAGAGAGCATGCACAAGTCTGATTCTTCAATAATTTTTCCAGCTGGAATTTCACGAACGGCAGCAATGCTTCTTTCCAATTTCAAGCGAGCGGAAGCAACAGAATCTTCAATCTTCATTTCCACTTCACCCAAAGACAATTCGAGTTCACGAATGTCGCGCACCATGCGTCGAATGCCTTCTGGGCCGAGGGATCCGCGCTGGTCGGTTCCCTTCAGATTACGATCAGTGGTGATGTGCTTTTCAATGATGGTAGCCCCCATAGCAACGGCGGCAACCGGAGTAAAAATTCCGAGCGTGTGATCGCTGAAACCAATGTTGTATTGAGGGTAGTTGTTTTGTAAAAAGCGAATGGTATTTAGATTTACATTCTTCGGCTGCGTGGGGTATTCCGAGGTGCAGTGAAGAATGCTAATGTTTGAATGGTAATGCGAAATAATGTCTAACGCATGATCGAGCTCTTCCTTTCCGGCCATACCGGTAGAGAGAATGATCGGAATTTTCGTTTCCGCCAAAGCTCCCAATAGCGGGAGGTTCGTGAGGTCGCGACTTGCAACTTTCAGATAATCGGGGGTGATTCGTTTCAACAACGAAAGACATCCAGTTGCGCAAAGCGTTTCCACAAAATCTAATCCTTTCGATTTAGAATAATGAAACAATTCTTCATGTTGCTCGTCGTTCAATTCAAGAAATGCCCTGTGTTCACCGTAAGTGGCACCGAAGGAATGTGGACTGTTGTAGGGCGCATTCATTTGCGATTGACTGAGTTCTTCATTCAAGTCGCGCTTGGTGAGCTTCACCGCATTCATGGGTTTCAGTTCGAGCTGAAAATAATCTTCCACGACAGGAGCAGCTGCGAGGTCTATGATTTCCTTCGCCAGCTCTATTGAACCGTTGTGGTTTTGTCCTATTTCTCCGATTATGTAGGTCACTTTACAAATATACACACTTCGCGTGATGACCACTTCGTGGAATACACCTGCTGTGATGACCCTGCGGGATGACGCTTCGCGATGACACTTCGTGACAACCATCCGCGAAGCGGTCATCGAACTTGTTCGTCATCGATTGTAAATCGTCATCACACGACGTCTGTCATCCTTCGAAGAAGGTTAACGCTTATAAAGCGGGACAGTGGAGCAGGGCTCTCCGTACATGATGCGGTTGGCAGCGGGTTGAAGTTTTTGAGAGAGTTGTATATACACTTCCTCTGTTAATCGGAGTGAGGTGCAGCCCTTCACGACTACATTTTTATCTTGAAATTTCGAAAGATCTAATTGTTGAATAAATGAAAGCGCTCTGAGTGTGTCTAAATTTTCTGGCGTTGAAAAATGACACTGGGCATTCACTTCGGAAAGTTTCAATGCCAATAGCATAAAGGCCCATACTGGTACAATGGCATCTACCGAACAGTAAATGGCTACAATTTTATTCTCGAAATTAGAGGTGTCTAATGCAGAAACAAATTCACGAAAGTCCTTTTCCTTCAGGGCAATTCCTTGCCACAATTGTGGAGCAATATCTATTGTCGAACCTGCAAACGCATCTACTTCTTCAGCTATATCCAGCGTAATGAGTTTACTATTTGCAACCTTGTTTTCAATCATGGTTCAAAAGTACTTGATTCTGGTGAAAGATGTTTCACAAGATTCTGCGAAAGCTCTTGCGAAGCACCTTCGGAACGACCTTGCTCCGCATCTTGAAACAAATCTTAATTCGCGTATCTCTCACTCACAAAATTCCAATTCACAACCGTGAAAATGGCAGTTAGATAATCTGCGCGTTTGTTCTGATATTTCAAGTAATACGCGTGTTCCCAAACGTCTATTCCGAAAATGGGCGTGCCGGGCTTTTCAACCACTTTCACCATTAACGGATTGTCTTGATTCGGAGTTGAGGTCACGAAAAGAATTCCCTTCGTGTCTTTGCACAACCACACCCATCCGCTGCCGAAACGTGCTTTGCCTTCGTCGGTCATGAGTTTTTTCAAATTTTCCATGCTTCCGAAATCGCGCTGAATGGCTGCCGACAATTCTTTACTCGGCGCTCCTGCTGTGCTCGGCGCTGCCATGCAATTCCAGAAAAAACTGTGGTTGAAATGTCCTCCGCCGTTGTTGCGAATGGCCATATCCTTCGGTTCAATAGCCGCGCACAATTCTTCAATGTTCAACTTCGCATATTTTTGATTAACCTCAACCTTCATAGCGGCATTCAAATTCGTTACATACGCCAAGTGATGTTTGTCGTGATGAATATGCATAGTCTCGGCATCAATAGCAGGTTCCAAAGCCTCGAAGGCGTATGGTAATTCTGGGACAGTCCATTCCTGTGCAAAAACAGAAACTCCAGCGAAAAGAAATACACCCACAAGCAACAAATTCTTCATAGTCATCGTTATTGTTTCATTCAAACAACCAGTTGTGAGTTACTTCACAACTACCTACCAAAAGTAGTCCATACACAGCCTACTTTTAAATTAAGAATGGAAGAAATAATAGAAAACAAAGAAGAGTCAGTTATTAAAGAAAAAAAGCCGATTTCAAAGCGCAGAAAATGGGTTAAGCGCATTGTGATTACTTTCTTTTCCTTGGTGCTCCTTTTATTTTCTTCAGTAATTATTGCGGTTACGGTATACGAAGACGAAATTGTTACCTACGCACTGCAGGCACTGCAGGAAAATATAAAAACAAAGTCTAGTATTCGTGAGGCAGATCTCACTCTTTGGAACAACTTCCCTTCTGTATCTATTCGTTTTAAAGATATTTATGTCGAGGAGAATTCCGAAAATCACGATACACTTTTATTTGCGAAAGAACTTTATTTGTCTTTTGATATTATCGATCTATTCAGCGGGAAATACAACATTGATGAAATTGAAGCCAAGGACGGGTCTTTCAATATGCGAGTTGACAAGAAAGGTCAGATGAACTGGGACGTTTGGAGGGCCGACACTACGTCTGGGGAAAATGAAAAATTCAAAATTCATTTAGAAGATATTGTTGGTGAGAATATTTCATATCTCTACGAAGATGAAAAAGAAAAAACGTTTATTGATGTAAAATTGAAAGAGCTTCATGCTTCCGGAAATTTCAATGAAAAACAATTTCTTCTCGACATTGAAACAAAAGCTTTCATGAATGTTCTTTATGCCGGAGAGACTGAAATGCTTCGCAATAGGAACTTTGGAATCGAATCAAAAATGCAAGTGAATCTCGAAAACAATACTTTCCTAATTCAAACCGCAGAATTGATGTTGGAAGAGGTGCCCTTAGAGGTAAAAGGAAGCATCGACTATGGAGAACATCCAAGCATTGATTTGCACATCGCTGAAACAGAGCTTGAGCTAAAAGAAGGTATTTTGTTACTTCCAAAAACCATGCAGGTGCAGTTGAAGCCATACGCTCCGTCTGGGAAAGTAAATTTCAATTTCGATATGAACGGGCCTTTCGAGAATCTTTCTATTTCATCCAAATTCTCTGTCTCTAACGGAGAATTAGTTGAAATTAACTCTGGCGTGGATTTACATTCCATTGAGCTCGATGCGAATTATATTTTGAAGGACGGAACAGACAGTGTAACAATTGGTAATTTTCAATCTATACTTGGCATAGGAACGCTCGGAGCAAAGGGAAGTATTCGGAATTTGAGTGACCCTGTTCTCAACCTAACAGTAAATGCAGAAACAAATTTGAACGCATTGAAAGGTTTTTTCGGTTGGGATTCGCTTGCTGTTTGTGACGGACAAGTTTCTGCGAAATCAATTATTCGAGGAAAGATAGATTTTCAAGAAGCTGACAGCACCTTCGATTGGTCAAAACTGCATTTGAATGGAAGGGCGCAGGTTACAGAAGGAAGCTTTCAATGGGCCGCTTCGAATGGTTTGTTCAAAAACATAAACGGAGTTTTTTTATTGAACGGGTCTGATGCCCGAGTTGAAGAGTTGAACTTCAATCTAAACGATAACAACTGTAGTTTTTCAGGAGATTTTTATTCTGTCATTCCCTACTTAACCACAGACAGTTCAGCGTTGAGCATTAATGCGAATTTGTATTCGAATAAGCTCGATCTTGAAAAACTTCTAACCGCAGCCGGAGACACCGACAGCGATATGCAGCTTTCTCTTCCCTCTTCCATTCAAATTCACTTAACAGCGCAGATCGATGAATTCTTATTCAAATCGTTCTACGCTTCCAAAATAAATGGAACAGTAGATTACGCAAATGGCATTCTTCAGATTTCTCCTCTTCAACTCAATTTAGCTAACGGCAATCTGGAGGCCAATTTCAGTTTATCCCCTTCGAACAGCGGAGAATTCGCATTAACATGCCAAGGAGCCATGAGTAATCTTGACATTCAGCAGGCATTCGTGCTGTTCGATAATTTCGGTCAATCCTACCTGACACAAAACAACCTAAAAGGAAATGCCACTGTTCTAGTCGATTTTCAAACAACGTTGAGCGCAGACTTATCTGTGCTTCCCAATACCATAAAATCAGACTTGCAAGTGAACATTGAAAACGGAGAACTGAACGATGTTTCTTCGTTTCAATACATGATTACTTACATCAAAGGAAACAAGTGGATTGCGCCGCTTGTGAAAGAAGATGACTTCGCGGAAAAGCTTCGACACATTAAATTCTCTACGTTACAAAATTCAATTCATATAGAGAATTCTATCATCACCTTCCCGCTAATGGACATTGAATCGAGCGCCATGTCTATTACCATGGAGGGCACTCACAGCTTCGACAATGTGTTGGATTATCGCATCGGCTTCGATTTAAAGGAAGTGTTGTTGAACGCTTCGAGCACTGCGGGTGATAAGAGCGGAAGGCAAATTTATTTGTATATGCGTGGGCCGTTTGATAATCTAGAATTCGGTTTAGATAAAGATGCCTTACGCAGCGAACGAGTAAGTGCTAAATTGGTTCAAAAAGAAAAATTAAATAGGATTTTCAACAATGCTTTCAGCCGAAGGAAAGAACGAGACATCCCGCGCGAGCCTTTATTTCCTGGGCTTCGAAATGATAAACCGAATGAACCTTCGGTTCCTAAACCTCCTATTCAAGAGCGTATTGCACCTTATATAAAAGATAATGTTACGCCAGAAGCTAAGGCTGCAAAAGAGAAGAAAACTCCGAAATGGCTTAAAGAAAAACAAGAATACGAAGTAGAGGAATGATGTTACCCGAGGCCTTTGTTAAAAGATTAAAAACGCAATTTCCAGATCAATGGGAACTGATGATTCCGGCCTACGAGCGTGCGATTCAAACCTCCGTATTGAGGCATCCAACCAAATTTAAACACACTTCCATTCTTGGAGAAATAGTTCCATGGAACTCATTAGGATTGCTGTTGAAGGAACGTCCAAAATTTACTTTCGATCCGCATTATCACGCCGGAGCGTATTATTCGCAGGAAGCGAATTCGATGCTCATCGGACATTTGTTTCAACAAGCCATTCAATACATTGAGACTCCTGCGGTGCTTGATCTTTGCGCAGCGCCTGGGGGAAAGAGCTTGATTTACGCCACACTACTCGGAGAAAAAGGCGTGTTAGTTTCGAACGAAGTTATATCCCAACGATTGAGCATACTTCGTGAAAACCTTGATAAATGGGGCATTCCCAATGTCTTCACGTTGGGAATGTATCCGAATAAAATTCCATTCACCCATTGCTTCGATGTGGTAGCCGTGGATGCGCCGTGCAGCGGAGAAGGGTTGTTTCGCAAACAAATTGATTACCGCGGTGAGTGGAAAGAATCATTCGCTCACACCTGCGCGGTGCGTCAGCTTGAAATATTAGAAGAAGCTGTTCGACTTCTAAAACCAGGCGGATACTTATTGTATTCCACCTGCACCTTCGCTCCAGAAGAAAATGAAGATATCATTTCCTACTTAACCGAAACATTTCACCTTGAGAACATTCCGGTTGAAATGAAGAAGGAGTGGAACGTTGATGTTGTGAAATGTTCGTCTGGCGAGGGTTACAGAATGCTTCCACACAACACACCTGGAGAAGGATTCTTTTGCACACTCTTGAAAAAACCGGAAGGTCATACTGAAAAAATTCGCTTCAAACCGAATTCGAAAATTGTCCCACTAACAGTGAAAGAACGCAGCACCGCGAATGCCTTTATTCGCGAAGATGTTGCGCTCGTTAAAAACGAAAAGGGATTGGTTTTCCTCGATACCCTTCAACATACATTCAAAGAAATTTGGCGCGCCTTGCTTCCCAATGCGAACGCAGGAACGCTCGTTGGTGAATTCATGAAAGATAAATTCATTCCCGGTCAAGGCATCGCCAACACAGGCATTGAGTCGGGTGACGTAAGAAAATTAGAGCTGTCATACGACGATGTGATACGCTATTTGAAGAAGGAAGTGATTCAGGTGGAGGCCGAAGCGGGCTTCGTTGTACTCACCTTCGAACAACAAAATATAGGATGGGGTAAAGTGGTTGGTACCCGCTTGAACAATAACTATCCGAATGAATGGAGAATTCGTTCTTAAACTATTTTTTCTGGTATTTTCTTATCGAAATCTTCAATGGCAGGAATGACTGTCTTTGAAAAATCATTCACGGGTTCGTAAACAATGGAAGCGTCTTTTTGAGACTGCGGTATCATGTGGAACTTGTCATCTAGGGCATGCAGCATGACAAACAGCGAACTTGTACCGAGTAAATATTTCGCCAATGAAAACGTAGCCCCTAGCGCCTTATTCCATTTCTGACCTCCTCCCTTGATATTCTTTGAAATGAGTTTTCCCAAGAAGTACATTCCAATAACCACCACTATGAAAATCCCTAAAAACACAGCAACACGGGTACTTGTTGATTCATCAGTTGCACCAACCATCTTCGCTACAGGTTCAGATAAATAGACTGCTGCATATATTCCCACAAAGAAGGCTAAGAATGAAAACAGTTCTGAAACAAACCCGTTCATCCAGCCACGCCAGATTGCCCAACCTAAAATGAGCACTAGGATAATATCGAGATAGCTAACCACCTTTCGAAGCTAAATCAATTTTTAGGACATTACCTTTTTCAATACACTACTTTTTCACTTTACAATGTTCAACAAATGGAGCCCAAGTCTCGCGTTTTTCGCTTTGCTTTGTAATGTGAACGTACGTCCGAAAAAACACTTGGGTCAGCATTTCCTATTGGATTTGTCTATCTGCGAAAGAATTGCTGAAGCCATTACTGGTGTCGGTGATACAAAGAAAATTATTGAGGTAGGACCGGGCACTGGCGCCCTTACTCAGTTCTTAATGAAAATGCCATACGAGACGTCTGTGGTGGAATTAGACAACGAGTCGGTGGCTTATTTGAATGCTTACTACCCGGCACTTCGCGGAAGAATTTTCGAGGAAGACTTTCTTCGGATGAATCTGAAAGAGAGCTTCGGCGATAATTTTTGTGTGGTTGGAAATTTTCCATACAACATCTCTTCGCAAATTTTATTCAAGGTACTAGACGAATGGGAATGTGTTCCTGAAGTGGTGGGAATGTTTCAAAAAGAAGTAGCCGAGCGCATAGCTTCGGGTCCTGGAAGCAGAGATTACGGCATCTTGTCGGTGCTGCTTCAGGCGCATTACGAAATCAAATACCTCTTCACGGTTGAGCCGGAAGTATTCAATCCGCCGCCTAAAGTAAAAAGCGGCGTGTTGCGCATGGAACGCAGACCCGCACCATTAGTGACTTCCCAACAAAAAGAATTCAAGCAAGTGGTGAAGTTGGCCTTCAATCAGCGAAGAAAAACCATTCGCAATTCAGTGAAGTCGCTGCTTCAACCTGGCATAACATCGGAGAACGACTTGTTCAATAAAAGACCCGAACAGTTATCGGTTGAACAATTTATTGAATTGACTCGAATTCTCTTCCCCGATAAGTAACACATTCAGCTTAAATTAGCAACATGGCAGCATTGGTAACACTAAGTGAATTCGTAATGGAGCGTCAATCTGACTTTCCTTATGCTTCGGGCGATTTAACGCGACTTCTTTCCGACATTGGCATTGCAGGAT
>JBIKVX010000098.1:0-7154 GCA_044356625.1 Flavobacteriales bacterium
TCGCTGTTGTTCCGATCCAAAGGCGAAGTAAGAATTTCATGGAAAAGTTTTATCGAACGCTTCCCTTCGAACATCGAGTCTGTGGCATAGGCCAACGTGGCTGCAAGTGATAGCGCAGAGTCAAGCGGCAACTGTCCGTATTCAGTGGTTGAAATCACAGGCAAATCTGTAAGTGTTTTTTGTTGAAGGCTCGCTTGCGCAAGAGATTTCGTCGGACTTAGAATTCCAATAACGGATGGACACGTTGTGGAAACATAAACAGAAGGACTTAGTGTAATGACACTCTGCGTTCCGTTCGTGCATGTGCTCGATGAATAGAGTGCAATGCCAGAACTTCCAGATGCAATAGGAAGCCATTGATTGCTTGCGCTTGCTAATGTTACAGGCGCACATCCGATAGAAGATATGGTTGCAATGTTGCCGCACAAATTGCAATCGGTGGCTCCGCTGAACGAATTGAATCCTTTGTTCAACAGCGGTGTTGAGCTGTGGTAGAAGTGAATGTGCTCGTCGTTCAATTCGAAAACATTGTATCCACCCGCGCTGCTTGAAGACATGTTTAGCACACAGCCTTTTCCAATTTCCAATGCCGTTCCATTCTGAGAAAATTGAGTGCATCGAATGGTGAAGACTCCTCCTTTCTTTTGTGCTGCAATATTGTTGTTATTGAATGTGCAATTCGTCATTCCAATTTCAACCAAACTGTAATCGGAAACTGCAATCGCGTTGTTTTCGAAGGTAGTGTTCTTGATTCGACTCAGGGATTTCAAATGCTCTGAGAAAAGATTTGAGGAGTTGAAATCGCAGTCTTCGAACGAATAATTTCCGTAGCGAATATTCACCGAACCGTTGTTGTTGAAGAGTGTATTCGATGCGGAAAGTTTTCCATAATTGTTTTCGATTTTGCAATGCTCAACAGAGGAGTTCAAGAAGGAAACGGAATTGTAATCGACACGACAGACAGCGTTTTCAGAACCAATCAAGGTCGTGTTTTCAAACAACAATCTCTGGTAGGAAAGAAGTGTAGCGTTTTCATTCAATTCGATTTTCCCGTTTTTGAATTTGATGTAATTTGCGGTTCCTGATTCGTTGAACATAGCGCCTTCGTGAATACGCAACAGTTTGTTTTCAGAACCGATTCCTTCAACATGCATGCGGCTTCCCGAAGCGAAGATTACGTCTGTTTCATTCCAAGAAGAAAACACATCGAACCCTCCTTGAATGGCTTCAACATTGAAATTGGATTGCGGGTTTAAGTGAAGCTGTCCGCCACGAAATTCAATGGAAGCGTCTGTGTTGTTTAAGACTACTTCTCCTGAAGAGAAAACAATTTTCCCACCGGGAAGAAGCACGACTTTGCCTTCCACTTGAAGCGTTCCCCCGAGTAGGTTTAAGGTTGAATTGTTTTCTAGAATGAGCTGTCCGTTCGGATGAATGAATAACGTTCCGTTGTCTTGAAGATTAATGGTCGTTGACTCTTGAACATACAATGACGCATGAACAGTACCAGATGAATCTCCAATTTGAAGCGTCCCGTTTTCTTGAATATCAATGCTTCCAGCACCGCAATCGATTCCAGTTTCAATGGACACTTCATCTCCAGGAAAAACAATACTATTCTGGGAAGACTGACTTTCTCCGAGAGCACCAATGCTTACCACAGTATTGTTTTCAATGATTGTTGAAGGAAGAACTTGTAATCCTGTTTTTCCGAAATTGAACGAACCTCCGTTTTCAGTATTCATTCTAAAAACCGAATGTCCGTTCGGTAGTTCATCAGCGAAAACTTCTTGCGCAAGGAAGGCTAAGTTCCCGTAGTTGATTCCCGAGTGTGGTTGATTGCTTCCTGACGGTGCATACCAATTATCAAAGGGAATTTCCTCTTCGTTAATTGCAGTGAATGGTTGGTTAACGCTGCAGTGCAAGGCGCTGGTGGTTGGAACAAAATTGTGATAGAGTTGGAAGAAGTCGGAACTGATATTCCCGCATGCGTTGCTGAAGGAAGTGCTTTCATTGATAGCATCTACAAATTCTTTTATTGAAGTTGAATACCCGCCGCAGGAATAGTCGAATGGAAGTGCAGCGGCCGATACTTTTGGTTTCGCTGAATACTCGGAGATAGACATGCTTAGAAAATCAAAATCGACTTCTGTTAGTTTTAAGTCTGCAAGAATGTGATAGTCATCTGTGCTTTCCGAGTCGTTTGTAGAACCAGGAAGCGGAAATAGTTTCAATCTAAATTCGTCTCCTGAAAGGATGCTAGTGGCATTGCATGACTCTAAGAGTAACGGTGTTCCTGGATTTGCGTTTAGCCCTATTCCGTTTTTATTTCCATTTGCAATGGCAATGTTTCTGCAATGTTTTGGAAGACCAAGGGTATTGAGCTCCGATTGAAATTGAAGGAATTCAGTCGGGAGTAGGGGATCGGATATTCCCCATTGATAGAACAGTAGTTGCTTTGCTGCTGGACGTTTGAGTTTGTCGTACACGAAGCTGTGAGCCTCGGAACTGTGAGGAGCCATAAAGTACAAGGTCGATTGTAGGCTGAGTGGAATGTAGGCGCCTAAATGGGGCGCATCGAGGCTGACATACAAACGCGTGCAATGCTGTTTGTTTTGAATTTCCATGTTGCGAAGAGCATAGCGCGAGATAAGTCCCCCCATACTTGCACCTGCAACGACAATGCTTTCATTGCTATTCTTATAGGTATTGCACAGATTAATTACCTTCTCAACCAATGCTGCATTTTCTTTTATGTTGCGGGCTCCATCGTGAAAATCTATGAGCACTAAATCGTATCCATGTTGCTGCAGCGTGTCTATCCAATAAGGCATCAATTGAAGCATAGCGTACTGTCCGGTTGAAGCACCAGAAGAAAACGCATCCCATCCAAACGTTCCGTTTCTTGTTGGAAGATGATCAGTCCCGAAGTCAATTCCTTCAACGAACACAAAAGGTTTATCGAAGACGCCGTCTGTGCTCATTAGCGGATAAGCGTTTCCCTTCACAACATTATTTCCTAAAATCGTATCAATTTCAAACGAGCTGCTCACTTGCCATGGTGCAGTATCAGGAGTGATTAAGCTCTTCGTTTCGACTTGAAATTTGATTCCTGTTTTTTTCGTTTTTCCGTTAACGGAATATTTCACGGCAACAGAAAACCAAGTGCTGTTGGAAGGAATAATTGTTGAAATGGAATTGTTCGAAAGTGCATTCCAGGTAAGTCCGTCATCGAAACTAATCGATTGTATTTGTGTGTTTGAATAATAGTTGGAATGAATTTCATTTCCGACATGAAACTCATGCATACCAGGGGTTAAGAGCTCTGAATTACTGAGAATGAATTGGCTTGTGTCGGCAGCATTATTCGATTCTCGCGTGTATTGAACATCCCACACTTCTAGGTGGGTTGTGTTGTGTTCATTTGGAAGATTTCGAATGTGGTTCGTGTAATCTGGGAAGTAGAGATGCGTCGAATCTTTTCCATATAGAAAAAGAAATGCATCTTTTGCAGCTTGACTTTTAGAAAAAACAAGCGAATTGTTTTTAGATAAGTTTTGACTGAATGCTGTCGATTTCACAATAGGTGTGTAGGTGTTCTGCGCGAAATTTATCAAAGAGCAAAAGCACAGAAATAGGGTAGATAGTTTTTTCATGGGTTTAATAGTATAAGGTGTAAGTATTGATTTCATTGGCTTGTAGGGGATCAATGGTTATCCATTCGGAAGAATAATTTCCAGAGGCGTAATGTTTTTTAATTTCTAGTTCAATGGGGAAATGGGCCGGCACTTCAAAGAAGCATTCTGCTCCATGTCCGTCTAAATCTGCCTCTTGTGTTATTCCGCGAAAGCCATTGTTTACTTTGAAAGAAGCGCCTATTATGTTCTGCGGTGTATTCGCATCGTCTATGAGTTGAAGACGCATTGTGGATTTGCATGAAACAGGAATAGTCATTGAAGTGCTTCCTGCGTAAAAGGAAACGTCGGTGAATCCGAATTCGGAATATTGATCAGTGGAATTCGCAACTGCTTTAGCAACGTCTACTGTTGCATCTTTTGGCATTTCGAATTCACCGTTTTCATTTGCAATGGAGATGAAGGAAGGCACGTAGCTAACTGTACTTCCGAATCCTTCGAGCTCGTACCATTGCACTTGCGCGAAGGGAATAGGCACGTTGGAACCTTGTTCAACAACGCGACATTGAATGTTTGGAATGGTTTTTTCTTTTTCGCACGAGTAGAGCACGAGCAAAAGAGAAAGGGAGAGAATTGATTTTTTTGTTTTCATGACTCAAATAATTTTGAGCCAAAGGAAGAACCACTTGGCACCTAATGTTTATGCCAAATTCCTATAAGTTATATGCTGTTTATTCGGTTAGATCAAGCTTATACTTGTCGGCAAAAGACTGTTGCGCGTTCTCGAAATCTTGTTGCGTGAAGACTGATTCGTTTTGAATGAACATGCGCAGAACCCTGCAGCTGTCGGTTGTTGCGAAGGATATTTGTTCCTGTGGAAGTTGATGTAAATTGCACAACGGCATGTAATAGGTGGAAAGAATTTCTTGAAATTTTCCAACCGTTCGAAGAGCGGGATTAACAAGTAATGTGTCTTCTTTGAAGTTTCCTATTTCAGTTAAATTCTCTTTTGCTGTGCTTAATGTTGATTCAGCTTTCGTGTAAAATTCATTCAGGTTTTGCGGCTGACCCAGTTGTTCTTCCAACTGAAGAATAGAGACACCACATGTCTCTAATTCAACTGTAATCTTGTTGTTGTAATCCCGTGCTTTTTCCTGATCAGTTGCGCATGAAACAGTGGAAAGCAAAAGAGCTATTCCAGCTATTCGAGAGTAGAATTTATGCGCAACGATCATGAGGCGAAGGTAAGATGCTTTGCAAGATGTTTCGCAAGATGTTACACAAGGTGCTTCGCAAGGAGCCTTCGGCTAGGGGATATACTAACGAAGTTTCTTTCTGAAATCGATGTTGGAAATAAATCCAACTTGAAGCGTGTGGTTGTTTTCAATCTTCACTCCGTCTGCTTTTACAAGTAGTTGATTCATGTATCCGATTTCAAGTTTTCCCCATTTAGGGAATTTGTAACCGATGGCAGCGTAAGCGCGGTTCTGATCGAAGATATTCGATTGCACGTTTTCTCCGAAGTTCACGAACGCTTCATCGTAGCAAGAAAAGTAAAGCGATTTGTCTTCAATGGTTTTTCCTTTGAATGGAACCGAGAGTCTCACGAGTACGCGAGCTCTGTTCGTATAGACATCGTCCCCTGGCGCGTATTCACTTGTAGATTGTAAGGCAGGTAACTTCGAGAATCGTTGTTCCAAACGGAGTCGGGTGATCATTTCAATTCTTCCTGCTTGCGATTTTACTTGAAGCTGCTCCCAAATTCTGTTTTCAGGGAATGCAGATTTGGCGGGGAAGACGCCGTATTGTGAAGTATTCACATAGCAATATCCAACGGTCGCGAAGGCGTTCGGAGCGAAGTGATAATTAATCCCGGTTCTCAACAAAAGTTGCAGAGGCTTTGCAATGATTTCATTTCTTCTGATTTGTGCTTCCAAATGAATTCCCCAATGCTCTGAAATTTTATGATCACCGAAATACATGAACCAACCTGTTTTGTTGGGTTGAATGTTTCTAGGTGAAGACTGTCCGAAGCACAAGACGTATTGCGTGAGTGCGAATGATATGAGAAATAACTTTTTCAAAATTACGCTTACAAAAACCCAAGCTCTAGCTGAGCCTCTTGACTCATCATGCTTTTGTCCCAAGTGGGCTCCCAAGTAATTTCAACTTTACAGTCTGAAACACCTTCAACCGATTTGATTTTGTCTTCTACATCTGGAGGTAAGGTCTCAGCAACCGGACAAGAAGGCGAGGTGAGGGTCATGGTTATTTTCACAGCAGCGTCTTCCGCAATGTCAATTCCATAGATCAACCCCAATTCGTAAATATCTACCGGAATCTCAGGATCGAAAATGGTTTTCAATTTGGCAATAATTGCTTCTGTTAATGCAGCCCTCTCCATAATTAATTGCTTTTTTGTTGTGCTTGAAAAACGGTGGCATACAACAAGATTTGTTTCACCATTGCTGCTAATCCGTTGCTTCTTGTTTGACTTAAGTTTGAAACCAATCCGATGTCATTCATGAAATGGATGTTGGCTTTTAAAATATCGTCTGGCGTTTCTTCGTTGAAAACGCCAACGACTAACGCAACCAATCCACGTGTAATAATAGCATCGCTGTCGGCTTCGAAATGAACGGTTCCATTCGATTGTAATGAAGCTTTCAACCAAACTTTCGATTGACATCCGGCAATAAGCAAATCGTCTTTCTTCTCTTCTTCAGTCAAGCCCTTCATCTCTTTCCCCAATTCAATGATGTGCTCATACTTGTGCATCCACTCTTCGAAAAAGGCAAATTCCTCTATGATCTCTTGTTGCTTTTGCTCTATCATTATCGTAACATATTCACGCTTTTTTTCAGCGCTTCAATAAATAATTCTACTTCTTCCAATGTATTGTAAAACGCAAAAGATGCTCGCACAGACCCTGTGGTTCCGAGCTTTTCCCAAAGGGGTTGTGTGCAATGGTGTCCAGTTCGAACAGCAATCCCTTGCTGATCGAGCAACGTTCCAATGTCGGCAGAATGAATCCCTTCAACATTAAAACTCAACACTCCTACTTTATTCGGAAGGTCTGCATAAATAACCGCTCCTTCTATTTCTTTCAAACGTTCAGTTGCTGTTTTCAACAACGAATACTCGTGCGCGTGCATGTTCTCTCTTCCAACTTCATTGCAGAATGAAATGGATTCGTTGAATGCAATAACGGCTTCAATGTTAGGTGTTCCAGATTCATATTTGAACGGCAATACGTTGAAGGTGGTTCCTGTTACAGATACCTTTTGAATCATTTCACCACCGTATTTGTATGGAGGAAGTTTCTCCAACAACTCTCTCTTTCCCCACAAAACACCAAGCCCTGTTGGACCGTACATTTTGTGCGCAGAGAACAAGAAAAAATCAAGATTTAATTCTTGAACATTTATGTTGAAGTGTGACACAGCCTGCGCTCCGTCTACAACTACATAAGCCCCTGCGTTTTTTGCTAGCGTTATTAATTCTTGAACGGGATTTATC
>JBIKVX010000068.1:0-8792 GCA_044356625.1 Flavobacteriales bacterium
AAAAACCATGTTCTCATAAAACGTGCCTACTGGATTGCCTCCCTGTGTTAGCGTAATTTGAACAGTAACGATATAGTTTCCAACCGCAATTCCATTTGTATTTATTGAAACAGCACCGGTGGTTGCGTTTACTGTTGCTCCCAATGTATTAACGTATCCCGGAACATTGATTCCCACATCTAATGAAGCTCCTGTTGTTTGTGGCGTTGAAAGCGTATATGAAGCGGTAACACCAGCTGGTAAAGTTACGGTTGGCGTATGAACAAATGTACCATTGTTTCTGCAGACGTATGGCACTTGAATAGAGGTAATCACTGGAGAATCTGCGCAGTAATTTGTGTTGATTAGCGCATCTAAGTAGGCGTCTGGAAGTGTGCTGTAATTAATGTTGTTGAAGTAATTCCAATCTCCCTCATTCCAAATGACTTCCCACGTGCATCCCGGGGTGAGTGTTACCGTAGCTTGATAAGTCAATAGTTGCGTGCCGGGAGACAAGCCACCTACGCATGAGCTACTTGGCAATTCACTCGCGCACAAATTCGAAATCTCAGTCGTACTAATCAGATTCAGCGTAATATTCTGAGGATTCAGAGTACATCCTGTTGGAAAAACAAATAAGTTCTCAGCAGACAAAGCAGGGCTCGCGCCGAAACAATCCTTGTAGATTCTCATTGTAATCTGATACTGATTACCCCCAAGGCAATCCCAAGTCAGATTTCCACCCAAGACGTGGTTGGCATTGGCGGAAGAGGCCAATAAAAAAATTGTTGCAATTGCAAAAAGGCGAATAAAGAAACGCATCGTGTTATTTTTCAGTACTATTAAGCTGCAATTTACTAAATAACCCCTAAACAACAGGCTTTTCCGAAGGTAGAAAATCAAAATTGTTCAGGTGCTAACGTTTGTAAATAGCTTTCCTAGAATAAAGACCAACAAACTCATTAAAAAGGTGCATGAAACTATTAACATTCATTTCACATAGCAGCTGCAATGTGGAACATCTATTTAATATCTTTGCTCAAAATAATTTGAAATGAAAAAAATTTTACTCTTGTCTCTTTCTTTAATTTCATTAGCTGCTGCTCAAGCACAATGCAATCAAATCTTCATCTCTGAAGTTATTGAAGGATGGAGCAACAACAAAGCGGTTGAAATTTATAACCCTACCGCAAATACTGTTAATCTTAACGGAATAGGTCTGGTTCGTTTTTCAAACGGAAGCACTTCTTATGGAAGCATTGCATTATTAGATGGATATTCTATTGCAGCGCACGATGTTATCGTAGTTGTTCTCGACAAACAAGATCAAGCGGGCACGGGCCTTGAGGCACCGGTGTGGGATGATTTAGCTGCAGCTGCAGATGTATTCATTAACCCAACTTATGACAATGGTGTTTGGCCAATGTATTTCAACGGAAACGACGCTATTGCAATTGTTTCAAACAACGGTCAAACGTTGATTGACCTTTACGGCAGAATTGGAGAAGGAACTGGCTTTGGGGGATGGAGTGCATATGGAACTGACGAAACAGGAGCAACTCTCTACGCAACAACAGACCACACTCAAATCAGAAAGTCTACCGTAACATCTGGAATTACAATGAATCCATCTACGTTCGATGTTTTTGCTCAGTACGATACTCTTCCAGCAAACACTTTCACTTTCTTAGGTGCTCACACGTGTGACTGCAATGTAGGTGTCTCTGAGAATGTAGAGCGTTCAATTTCGATTTATCCTAATCCAGTAACTGGAGATATTTTGAACGTCGTTTCTCCAAACATTATTCGTTCAATTCGTATCTATGACAACACGGGTCGTGTTGTATTCGCGAACGGAACAATCTTAGATCGCATGACTCGCATTCAAACTTCGAATCTATCAAAAGGAGCTTACACGGTAGAAGTGGTTTCCGAAAACGGAACAATCAATCGTCAAAACTTCATCAAGTAATATTTTTTGAAATTCAATAAAAAGGGGCTCACTTCGGTAAAGCCCCTTTTTTATCGGCAATTGTTTAACCTTAGCTTCAATCTAATGAGAATTTTAAAATCATTCTTTTTACTTCTTCCACTTCTTTCATTGAGTCTTATTTCCAATGCTCAAGAAGGAATTTTAAGTGGAACTGTTCGTGATGGACTTTCAGGAGAAACCCTCCCATCAGCTTTCGTTCTATGGGCCAACATGGAAAAAGGTCAGGCCGTTGATCCTTCAGGAAAATTCAACATTAAACTTCCATACGGAGAATATGAATTTATAATAACCGCCGTTGGATATGAAGAGGTGAAAAAGAATATTTCCATCACGAAAAAAGAATATTCCATAGATTTCGATCTCATTCAAACCCTACAAAAAGAAGTTGTCATTTCATCCGATTTAGCGGTTGGAAGAACCGTTCCTGTTGCTTTTTCGAATATCGGATTAAAGCGAATTGAAGAAGAATTAGCGGGTAGAGAATTAGCTACTCTAGCTAACACAACACCCGGAACATACGCAACTCGCGCAGGTGGTGGCGACGGAGATGCGCGCGTGACCATTCGTGGGTTTTCTGGAAACAACGTTGCTGTAATGTTGGACGGAGTTCCTGTAAACGACATGGAAAACGGAACTGTGTATTGGAGCAATTGGTTCGGTTTAGATCTTGCCACACAAACAACACAAATTCAACGTGGACTTGGAGCTTCAAAGCTTGTTATTCCTGCTGTTGGAGGTGCCATGAATATTATTACGCGTGGAATTGATTCAAAGCGCAGCGTTCGTCTGCGTCAGGAATATGCATACGGTGCTTTCTCAAGAACTTCATTCGCCTACAACTCTGGAAAATCTAAAAAAGGGTGGGCATTTTCAATGGCCACATCTTTCAAAACAGGAAGCGGATGGGTTGATGGAACCTTCACCAAAGGATTTTTCTATTACGGTAAAATTGAAAAAATTACAGGAAATCACCATTTGAGTTTATATGGATTGGGCGCACCGCAAGAGCATGGTCAGCGTTTAAGATCTGAAGCTATTGCACTCTATAGTGCCGAAACGGCCTCTGCCGTTGGAGCCCCTTCAACATACAATACTAATCCAACTACTGAAATATCGATTTTTAACGGTGGTATCAATTACAACCCTGATGTTGGTAATTTAACTCGCTACGATTTTGTGAACGGACAGCGCACCAACATCCAAGCTGAAGAGCAATTTAATGGCCGCGTGAATTTTTATCACAAGCCTCAATTCTCGCTAAAAGATGTATGGACCATTGATGAAAAAACATTCATTAGCACTGTAGCCTACGCCTCGTTCGGAAGAGGTGGTGGAACTCGTTGGAACAATAACATTACCGCCAATGATTATTTAGCTGACGGGAGTGTGAACATGCAAGCGTTTTATGACTCGAACGTAGGTGCTAAACCACCGTTGTTTTCAGGCCCCGATTACAACGTAAATACACTTGTAAGTCCTACTGAGCGATACGCAGTTTCGAATTATGTGAAGGCAAGCATGAATGAACATTCTTGGTATGGCGTGTTGAGTACCTTCAATAAAAAATTCAACGATAAATGGAATTTCGCTGGGGGTGTCGACTTACGTTCTTACAAAGGATCTCACTATAGAAAAATAATTGATCTGATGGGTGCCGATTATATCATTGCACGAACAGCGGTTAATTACAACGACCCTAATTTAATTAAGCGAGAAGGCGATGTGATCGATTTCAATAATGATGCATTTATTCGTTGGGGTGGTTTATTCGGACAGGTGGAATACCAAGATGAAAAAATTTCTGCTTTCGTGAGTGCATCGGCAGCAACTACAGGATACAATCGTGTGGATTATTTCCGTCCAAAAGTGTATGAAGTTAATGGTGTTGAAGTTCCTGTTGGATATTCTTATGTGAACAACGCCATTGCCCTTGTATCTGACACAATGGTTGTTGATGGACAAACTTTAACAAGCAACATGAGTGGTTCTGAATTTCAAAGTACAGGATGGTATTACAGACCAACCGCAACGATAAAGGCGGGTGTGAAATATAATTTAACACGTGATTTAGCAGTCTTTTTAAATTCAGGATATTTGAATAAGGCTCCTCTTTTCAGTCAGATCTATACGAATGCAAATGAGCGTTTCAACGCAATCGAAAATGAAATTATTTCAAGCTTTGAAAACGGTTGGAACTACAAATCAAAGAAGTTTTCCTTCAACGTAAATCTGTATCATACGACTTGGAAAAACAAACCATTTCCATATGGTCTTTCTGTTCCTGACCCGCAAGATCCAACTTCGAACATTACTGTAAATATTCGCGGAATGAATGCACGTCACCAAGGTGCTGAATTAGATTTCGCATACAAAATTTCTGATCGCATAACTTTTGAAGGATTGGCTTCTTTTGGAGATTGGATCTGGACTTCTTCCGACACTATTTTCATCTTTGATGACAACGGAAATCCAGTCTACTCAGATCCAGGAGACCCAAACAGTGAGCAATACAATGTGACTTACGATGCTAATGGTGTTCACGTGAGTGATGCCGCTCAAACACAATTGGGTGCTATGCTTCGTTACGAATGGAAAAACGGGGCTTACGCAAAAACCAGATACACTTGGTTCGACCGCTATTTTGCTGATATGAATCCCTTCGAGTTAAAGGGTGAAAATGCTGGAAGAGAGTCTTGGGAAATCCCTTCATACGGAACGTTAGAATTTCACGCTGGTTATGGCAAAGAGATTAATGGAGTGCGTTGGGATTTGAGAGGAAGTGTTTTCAATGTACTGAATAGTGTATTTATTACAGATGCACGAAACAACGACTTGAATGCATTGTACAACAACAAGGCTTTTAACTTTGATTCCTCTTCAGCCGGAGTTTTCTTTGGTCAAGGCAGATGGTTCAACGTATCTTTATCGGCCACATTCTAATCAGGCAATTAAGAAAAATAAAAAAGAACAATAGAAAGAAAAATGAAATACATCTACACACTCTTGTTAGCGCTTCTATTCGGAGCTTCGCAAGCTCAAGTTGTCATTAACGAAGTTGATGCCGATCAAATTGGAACAGACGCTGCCGAATTCATTGAATTGTATGGTGCTCCAGGACAATCATTGAACGGAATGGTTATGGTTTGGTTCAATGGAGCAGCTGCCACTTCTTACAAATCAGTTGACCTATCTGGAAACGTAATTCCTGCATCAGGATATTTCGTTATCGGAAATGCAGGTGTTGCTAATGTGAATGTAACATTCACTGGGAACACTTTGCAAAACGGTGCAGACGGCATTGCAATATACACTGGCACGGCTGCAGCTTGGCCAAATGGCACGGCTGTAAGCGCAACTGGATTGGTAGATGCTTTGGTATACGGAACAGCAGATGCTGATGCTACCAACCTATTAACAGTTCTTACTCCGGGCCAACCGCAAGCTGACGAAACAGCGGCAACGCCAACCTTGAACAATTCATCATCACGCCTTCCTGATGGTGGCGCAGCATTCAATACATCTTCTTATGTAGCTCAATTACCTACACCCGGTGCTTCTAATAGCGGAACAATTGCTGGCTGCATGGACAACACAGCGTGTAACTACAACGCGCTTGCCATTACCGATAATGGTTCTTGTGCATTTCCTGGTGATGCTTGTAATGATAACATTGCAACTACAACCGGTGACACTTACGATAACAATTGTGACTGCATAGGAACTCCAATTGCTGGAGGCACCATATCGGCCGCTCGTATTGCAGGAGTTGGAGCAGCTGTAAGCGTAACTGGTATCGTTACTAACGGCACTGAAATGGGTAGCTCTGTGCGTTACATTCAAGACAGCCAGGCGGGTATTGCTATTTATCCTGGAGTTGATTGGGCTTCTTGGCCTGCCGCTCCATTACGTGGTGACCTCGTTACCGTTTCAGGCGTAATAACCGAATTCAATGGACTACTCGAAATAGGACCAACGCTAACTGCTGTGACTGTAAACTCATCGAACAATACTCTTCCAACAAATCAATTGGTTACTCCAAACATGATTGCTGAAGCTTACGAAGGTGAATTAGTAACCGTGGATAATGTAGTTTTCGATTTGGCAGGTTCTGTCATCTCAGCGAACTCTACTTACTCTTATTTGGCTAACGGACAATCGGGTGTTATATACATTCGTGCTGGAAGTGTTTTGGTTGGAACAAATCTTCCGGCCAGCGCTATTACGCTCGTTGGAATTGTTTCTCAATTCGACAATACTGAGCCTTTCGATGCTGGCTATCAAATTTTACCACGTGATGAAAACGATTTCATTCTTCCTCCTGGAGTTGCTATCATTGGCGCAGTTACTCAAACAAACATTACCACTTCATCTTTCGACCTTAACTGGTCAACCAATAATACTGGAGACAGCGAAGTGAACTACGGTTTAACCACATCTTTAGGACAAACCGTTTATGTAAATGAGAGCGTAACGAATCACGTTGTGAATATCTCTGGCTTACAGCCTGGAACAATTTACTACGCATCTGTAACCTCTTCAAACGTTGATGGTTCTAGCACAAGCACTGTTCGTCCGTATGCAACCAAAAGCTTAAGCTCTGGAGAAATAAGAACTTACTTCACAAGACAAGTTGACAACAGCTACGCGACCATTGAAAACGCAATATCGTTGGGCACTTTAACAAACGATACCATTGCGGCATACATTCTTCGCGCTCAACAAGCTGTTGATATTGCCATCTATAACTTCACAGACGACGCGACTATTGCTAATGCAATCAACAACAGATACAACGCGGGTGTGCAAGTGCGAATTGTTGCCGATGGTTCTACTGCTCAATTGGGGCTGTCTCTTTTGGATCCAAATATTCCTGTGGTTGAGAGAATTAATACTTCTGGAACAGGTATCATGCACAATAAGTTTATTGTTGTTGATCCAGATTCGGCTGCGAATTCTTGGGTGTTTACAGGGTCTACCAACTGGACAGACAACAACATGTCTACCGATTTCAACAATATAATTATTTTCCAAGATCAAAGTATTGCTCGCGGATATCGTTTAGAATTCGAAGAAATGTGGGGCGGTTCTGGTGCACAACCGGGAAATCCGAATGGCGTATTTGGCGCAAGTAAAACGAACAACACTCCGTTGCAATATGTCACGGGTCCAGACGATATTAAAGTTGAAAGTTATTTCTCTCCAACTGACAATGCAAACGGTGCGATTATCAAGACCATGCAAACGACAGACACCAATTTAGATTACGCCATTCTTGCTTTCACACGCGCAGATATTGCCGATGCTATCATAGCTGAAGATGATTTATTCTTGGTGTTGGTTCGTGGTATGATGGAACAAACTTCAGATCCCGCATCTGAATTTGCCTACTTGCAAGCCGCAGGTCAAGACATCCGTTCGCATGAGGGTATTCAATATGATCTTCACCACAAGTATTGCATTGTCGATCATAGCACGTTGGATTCAGACCCAACTGTTCTTACTGGAAGTCACAACTGGAGCAGTGCCGCACAAACCACGAATGACGAGAACACTGTTGTTGTTCACGATGCGCGCATTGCTAATCTTTACCTTCAAGAATTCATGGCAACATGGAGTTTGGTTGGTGTTGAAGACCAAACGAACAACGACATGAGTGTTTATCCGAACCCTGCTTCTTACAATCTTTGGGTTGGTGTTCCTGTTCAATCTGGGAAATCAATCTTGAATATTTACAGCGCACAAGGACAATTGGTTCACACCGAATATTTGAACGCAGGAATGAATCAAGTTTCATTGCCTTCATTGGCTGTTGGAACTTATGTATGTAAAGTTTCAAACGACACGAACCTTTGGACGAAGACGATCATTATTAAATAATATTCTTCTGATTTAGATACTGAGAGGGCGGTTCATTCCGCCCTCTTTATATTTGTGCACTATGGAACACTTTCGAATTGTTGGACTCATGAGCGGAACCAGTCTAGATGGATTGGACATTGCCCTATGTGATCTTTACTTCAATGAAGGAAAGTGGGACTATGAAATAGTTGCTGCTGAGACCGTAGTTTACGATGCTTCATGGCGTGATATTTTTCGCAGAGCGCACAAAATGTCGGCGCTCGAATTGGCCCAGCTGAATGTTGATTTCGGAATTTATTCTGGAAAGCAAGTCAAACGTTTTTTAGAGGAAAGAAACTTGGCTGCCGATGCCATTGCTTCACACGGACATACGATATTTCATCAACCCGCCGAATCACTCACCGTTCAAATTGGAAGCGGTGGGCACATTGCTGCAAACGCAGGAATAAAAACCATTTGTGATTTTCGGACAACAGATGTGGCGCACGGTGGACAAGGCGCTCCGTTGGTTCCCATTGGTGATCGCTTGTTATTCAGTGAATACGATTTTTGTTTGAATATTGGCGGAATTGCGAACGTGTCTTACATACTCATGGGTGATTTAAACGCATTCGATGTGTGTATAGCGAATATGGCATTGAATCTCTTGGCAGAACAAACGGGACATCCGTTCGATGCTAACGGAGAAATGGCCAGACGCGGTGTTGTGAATATGGAGCTTCTCGAAAAACTAAATTCCCTTTCTTACTACTCGCAAGAACTTCCGAAGTCATTGGGAAAAGAATGGTTCGAACGTCATTTCCTCCCCTTACTTGGTGCTTCACAATTAACCATACGCGATTTACTTGCGACATGCACTGAACACATGGCCGTTCAGATTGCAAAGATTTTCGAGGGATGGACAGGAAGTGTTTTGGTTACTGGCGGCGGCGCTTTCAATGAATTTCTTATCGAATCTATT
>JBIKVX010000069.1:0-8767 GCA_044356625.1 Flavobacteriales bacterium
TGCTGTAGCACTCAACGATTTGCTAGCACGTATGCAACGAGAAGGTTGTACCCATGTTTTTATGGAAGCGTCTTCTCATGCCTTGCACCAAAATAGAATGGCCGGACTGCACATTGATGGAGCCATTTTCACGAATCTCACACATGATCATTTGGACTATCACGGTTCAATGAATGAATACATTAAAGCGAAGAAGATATTATTTGATCAATTGCCGGTTAACGCTTATGCAGTGATTAACGCAGATGATCGTTATCATGACGCATTAGTTTCGGCCTGCAAAGCGCGTATTCGGACGTATGCCTTGCACACGATGGCTGACTATAAAGCCAAGTTGATAGAGAACACACTTGAAGGACTTCAAATTAACATTGATCGCTTTGAATTGCATTCGCCATTAATTGGTGAATTCAATGCATACAATTTAACTGCAGTATTTGCAGCAGCAGTAGAGCTTGAAACAGATCCAACTACCGTGCTTGTTCACCTCTCCGCATTGGGCGCGCCAGAAGGTCGCTTTCAACATGTGCGTAAGCAAGATGGCACCATTGCAATAATTGATTATGCGCATACTCCCGATGCATTGGAAAATGTTTTAAATACCATTCAGTCAGTTCGTGGTCAGCAAGAAATTATTTCAGTTGTAGGCTGTGGCGGCGATCGCGATCGCGCAAAGCGTCCTGTTATGGCGTCAATCGCTGCAAACAAAAGCGATCGCGTAATTGTCACCAGTGACAATCCGCGCAGCGAAGACCCGAAGAGCATTATTCAAGAAATGGTTGCAGAACTTGATCCAATTCAGAAGAAAAAAGTATTGTCCGTAACCGATCGTCGCGAGGCGATTGAAGTTGCGTGTTCACTGGCCAAGCCTGGCGATATCATTCTTGTCGCTGGCAAAGGGCACGAGAAGTATCAAGAAATCAATGGAGTGAAACACCCATTTGATGATTTAAAAATTATAACAGAACTCTTTCAAACGAACTAAGTATGTTGTACCACCTATTTGAATACCTAGACAAGCACATGCATTTCCCTGGCTCAGGGTTGTTTCAATACTTGTCTTTTCGTGCTGCCTTGAGTATCCTAATTTCATTAACCATATCGATGGTCTTTGGAAAATCTTTGATTCGAATACTTCGTAAAAAACAAGTGGGCGAGAGCATTCGCGATTTAGGATTGGATGGTCAAATGGAGAAGGCGGGCACTCCAACTATGGGTGGACTAATAATTCTTGCAGCTATTCTGGTTCCGACATTGTTGCTGGCCGATTTGACAAACATCTACATCCAAACAATGATTATTGCAACAATCTGGTTGGGGCTCATCGGGTTCTTAGATGATTATATCAAGGTGTTTAAAAAGAACAAAGAGGGGCTTGCAGGGAAGAGTAAAATTGTAGGGCAAATTGGAGTTGGACTTATTGTAGCGAGCATGCTTTATTGGAGCCCTTCCGTGACCATTAAAGAGAAGATTTCGGATGTTCAAATTCAGAATGCGACAGATGCGCAACAAGCATTGCAATGGGAAGAAGAGAAGAGTTTGAAGACTACGATTCCATTTGTTAAGGATAACGAATTCGATTATGCATGGCTCGTTCCAGACAGTTTGGAAAGTCCGTGGGTGTTGTGGGGCGTATTCGCGGTGATTGTAATATTCATAGTAACCGCAGTTTCTAATGGAGCGAATATTACCGACGGAATCGATGGCTTGGCAACTGGAACCAGCGCCATCATAGGTATTACATTGGCCATCTTCGCTTACGTTTCGGGTAACTACATATTCGCAGATTATCTGAACGTCATGTTCATTCCGCATAGCGGTGAACTTACCGTTTTCATTGCAGCGTTTGTTGGAGCGTGTGTCGGATTCCTTTGGTACAACAGCTTCCCTGCACAAGTATTCATGGGAGATACAGGAAGCTTGGCACTCGGTGGAATTATTGCAACATTTTCTATTGCTATTAGAAAGGAACTTCTTATTCCAGTTTTATGTGGAATTTTCTTGATTGAAAATCTAAGCGTCATGCTGCAAGTTGGTTACTTCAAATACACCAAGAAAAAGTATGGGGCAGGAAGGCGCATTTTCTTGATGTCTCCCCTTCACCATCACTTTCAACGCAAGGGAATGCATGAATCGAAAATTGTTTCGCGATTCTGGATCATTGGAATTATGCTCGCTGTATTAACCATCATCACCCTAAAAGTAAGATAATGAATAAGCGATTAGTCATACTAGGAGGAGGCGAAAGCGGCGCCGGCACAGCAGTGCTTGCAATGAAGATGGGATACGATGTATTTCTTTCAGATAAGGGATTGTTGAAAGACAAATACAAAGCTGAATTGAATGCCCACGGTGTTGATTTCGAAGAGGGAACACACACAGATGAATTAATTCTGAATGCAGATGAAGTGGTGAAGAGTCCTGGTATTCCGAACTCGGCGAAATTAATAGTTGCGTTGCATGAAAAAAACATTCCTGTTTTGTCAGAATTGGAATTCGCTTACCGTTATACAAAAGCGAAGCTCATTGCAATTACAGGAAGTAATGGTAAGACTACGACGACTTTATTGACTTACCACATTCTTAAAAACGCAGGATTGAATGTAGGTCTTGGTGGAAATGTTGGAAAGAGTTTCGCGAGACAAGTTGCCGAAGAGAATTTCGATTTTTATGTGTTGGAAGTAAGCAGTTTTCAATTGGACAATATGTATTCGTTCAAAGCAGACATTGCGATTCTAACAAACATTACTCCTGATCATTTAGATCGTTACGATTACGATTTAAATAAATACGCCGATGCGAAACTTCGCATTGCGCAAAACCAAACGTCTAACGATGTTTTCATTTTCAATGCCGACGATGCTATTACAGCGGAGACCATGGCAAGACATGTATTGAACGCCACTCTTTTTCCAATTTCAATTCAACCTGAAAAAATCTACGAGCAAGGCGGCTATTGCGACGAATTAAATTTTAACCTAAACACAAACCATAATTTATTTACTATGAAAATCACAGAACTAGCATTGCAGGGCAAACACAATTTGCAGAACAGCATGGCAGCCGGAGCAGCAGCTCGCTTTTTAGAATTAAGAAAAGAGGCTGTTCGCGACAGTTTAATGAACTTCGAAAACATTGAGCACCGCTTAGAGTTTGTGGCTAGTATTCATGGCATTCGTTTCATCAATGACAGCAAAGCAACCAATGTGAATTCTACGTGGTACGCGTTAGAATCCGTAGATAAACCAATCATTTGGATTGCCGGTGGAACAGACAAAGGAAACGACTATTCTGAATTGTCTGAATTGGTGAAGTCTAAAGTGAAGGCAATTGTTTGCCTAACGAAAGACAGCTCTAAGATTAGAAAAGCATTTGGGTCTATTGTAGATACCATTATTGATACAGACAGCGCAGAACAAGCGGTTCGTGTTTCTTACGATCTAGGAAAAGATGGTGATACTGTATTGTTGTCACCAGCTTGCGCATCGTTCGATTTGTTTGAAAACTATGAAGACCGTGGTCGTCAATTTAAAGTTGCGGTGAAGGGCCTTTAATCCATGCAGAAAGTTCTTTCATATCTAAAAGGAGACCGTGTCATTTGGATGGTAGCACTTTTTTTGTGCACTCTCTCGGTTTTGGCTGTATACAGCGCTGTTTCTTCTTTGGTATGGAAGGCTGAAGGTGGAAGTAGCGCAGGAGTTTTAATAAAACACATTTCAATGCTCGGTCTTGGAATGGCTTTCATGTACGCGACTCATCTTTTACCATTGACGGTATTTTCTAGAATCGGACAGTTAATGATATGGTTGGTCATACCTCTTTTAGTCTTTACTCTCTTCTTCGGTTCAAACATTAACAATGCAGATCGTTGGATTCGAATACCAGGAATAGGATTGACATTCCAAACAAGCGATTTAGCAAAGTTAGTTTTAATCATCTATGTTGCTCGCCAACTAACGGTAAAGCGAAAGATACTTGGCGATTTTAAAAAAGGAGTTCTTCCCATAGTTATTCCTATTGCAATTGTTTGCGCTTTGGTTCTTCCAGCGAACTTCTCTACAGCGGCATTAATTGGGTTTGTGTGTTTTTTGATGCTCGTTTTTGGAGGAGTGCCATGGAAGCATTTGTTTAAGTTAATTGCATTTGTTTTGGGTTTGATTTTAATGATTGTTGCAGTTGGAGAATTGGGTCCTGAGAAAGTGCTGCCGCGCTATAGCACATGGAAAAATCGTTTGGTTGGAAAGGAAGTTCAAGCCGGCGCGATGGACGATTCTAAATATCAGATTGAATTGGCGCAATACGCCATTTACGAGGGAGGAATTATTCCGAAGGGTCCTGGTTCAGGAACTTCAAGAAATTTTCTACCGCACCCTTATTCAGATATGATCTATGCGTTTATTATTGAAGAGTACGGTTCTATTTTAGGCGGAGCACTTGTTATGCTCATGTATGTAATATTCTTGTTTCGTGTTATTCGAATTTCTATTCGAAGTCCGAAATATTTTGGCGGATTAACGGCTCTCGGATTGGGATTGGTTATTTCCATTCAAGCCTTTATTAATATGGGTGTTGCCGTGAATTTATTTCCAACAACTGGACAACCATTACCACTTGTGAGTATGGGAGGAACGTCTATTGTTTTCGTCGCAATTATGTTTGGCGTAATACTCAGTATTTCTAAAATGAGCGAGGAGAATGACGATGCTGAGCAAGTTGATGAGTTAGAGGAATCCCCATTTTAATTTCAAATGGAAAAGAAAATTCTCAATAAGGTTTTGTTGTCTGCAGGTGGAACAGGTGGACATATTTTTCCAGCTATTGCTGTTGCGAATGAAATAAAATCACGCTTTCCAGAATGCGAGATTTTATTTGTTGGTGCGGAAGGAAAGATGGAAATGGAAAAAGTCCCTCAAGCAGGATATATAATTATAGGACTTCCCATTGCAGGACTTCAACGAAAATTCACACTTTCGAATTTTTTACTTCCAATTAAAATATTGAAAAGCATGTGGAAGGCGAATTCAGTTGTAAAAGAATTCCTTCCTCAAGTTGCTGTAGGATTTGGTGGCTATGCGAGTGGTCCTACCCTTCGTGCGGCGGGAAAAGCTGGTGTTCCAACGATATTGCAAGAACAGAATTCGTTTGCGGGTGTGACAAATAAACTCTTGGCTAAGCGAGCGCAAGCGATATGTGTTGCGTATGAGGGAATGGAAGTTTTTTTTCCAAAAGAAAAGATTGAATTGACAGGAAATCCAGTTCGGAAAGATTTCGTGAAGTTGCCTTATTCGCAAGATGAGGCGTTGACTAAATTGAATTTTGATTCAACTAAGAAAACAATTTTGATTATAGGAGGAAGTTTAGGTGCTCGCGCTGTGAATGCCGCAGTGGAAGCCTCATTGAACACGTGGATTCAGCAAGGATTCCAAGTTATTTGGCAATGCGGTAAGATTTACAAATCGAATTTAGAGGCGAAGTACGAAGGCACTTCAGGTTTGCGACTATTCGATTTCATTCAAGATATGGCGTTGGTGTATGCTTCTGCCGATGTGATTGTTTCTAGAGCAGGAGCTATGAGTGTTTCAGAACTGTCGTTGGTGGGAAAGCCGGTAGTGTTTATGCCTTCCCCGAACGTTGCGGAGGATCATCAGACGAAGAATGCAATGGCGCTCGTTTCGAAACGAGCCGCTTTAATAGTGAGAGATAATGAAGCTGAAATTAAATTGGCGGAAGTTGTTTCTGAACTTCTTCAAAATGAAAATGAGATTGCTGAATTGAAAGAAAATATTGCTGCATTCGCCATGCCGAATGCAACGAAAGAAATAGTAGATACCTTAATTGAAGTGGTTTATGGAAGAGCGTAAGCTAACGTGCGATGTCATGTATTTCTTGGGTATTGGTGGCATTGGTATGTCGGCTCTTGCGCGCTATTTCCATCGGAAGGGTGTGCATGTGATGGGTTACGATCGCACATCTACTGCATTAACGACAGAATTGGAGTTGGAAGGAATTTCAGTTCAGTACGAAGACAGCGTGATGTCTTTACCCCAGTTGCTTCACTCCACACCGAAAGAGAAAGTTCTTATTGTTCGCACTCCCGCTGTTCCTAAAGATTCTTCGCAGTTGCAGTATTTCCTTCAACATGAATTTAGAATATGGAAGCGCAGCGAGCTGCTAGGTTATATAACACAACTCGACGAAACCATTGCCATCGGTGGAACGCATGGTAAGACTACAACCTCAACGTTGGTAGCACATATTCTTCATTCAACCATCGGATGCAATGCTTTTTTAGGGGGTATTTCTTCGAACTTTAAAAGCAATGTTTTGCTTTCAGATACATCACGTACCGTTGTGGAAGCCGATGAATTCGATAGAAGTTTTTTGACCTTGTACCCAACAATTTCTGCTTTGACATCTATGGATCCCGATCATTTAGATATATACGGAAATGAAGAAAGCATACGAGAAGGCTTTTTGTTATTCTTGAAACAAACCAGAGAAGAGGGTTATGTTGTTGTAAAAAAGGAGTTGGATATACACAATGAATTGCGTTCAACAAGAAAGGGCGTCTTGACATACAGTATTTTGTCTGAAGCGGATTATTTTGCCTCGAATATTCGCATTGAAGAGGGCGCTTATGTCTTCGATTTTCATTCACCACAAGGTGAGTTAATGAATGTGCGATTGGGTTTGCCAGGAAGACATAATGTCGAGAATGCAATTGTTGCAATGGCCTGTTCGTTGTTAGCGGGGGTGGCATTGAATGATCTTCCAAATACACTTGCAGATTTCAAAGGTGTTGCCCGAAGGTTTGATGTGCGATACAAAAGCGATCGTTTTGTTTACATAGATGATTACGCGCATCATCCGACTGAACTTTCAGCGTGTATTCGTTCAGTTCGTGAATTATTTCCTGAAAAAAAAATTGTAGGGATTTTCCAACCCCATCTCTTTTCGAGAACAAAAGACTTTGTGGAGGGATTTGCAGAAAGTCTTGCGCTGTTGGACATTCCTGTTTTACTACCTATTTACCCCGCTCGGGAATTGCCAATAGATGGAATTGATTCACAATGGTTATTTGATAAAATTCAAAAGTCCGATAAATACTTAGTAGATAAAGATGCCATCTTCACTTTACTAAATAAACTGCAATTTGATGTGCTTTTGACTTTGGGAGCGGGTGATATAGATACCCTTGTTAGTCCTTTAGAAAGTTACGTGAAAGAGTTGGAAAAATGAAAACCGAAAAGACAAATACAACAAAGAAAACTTCATGGTTCATGAGGATTTTGGTGTTGGTGTTTTTTGTTTTTATTGGCGCTGGAACACTTGTTCTATGGGCATTTTCAGTAGTGAGTCACAGAGGGCAACCCGTGCCCGAGTTACGTGTAAATATTCAACGAGGAGAGGGGGTTGATGAATTAATTACTAAAGAAGAGGTAGATTCTATTGTGCATGTGCATTTTGGTTTGCTGATCGGAACGCCTATGAGTCAAATCGACGTTGGAGGGATTCAAGTAGCCGTCAATCGGCATCCTGCGGTGCAAGCGTGTAATGTTTTTCTTGGGGTCGATGGAATTTTACATTTAGATATTCAACAGCGTGCTCCTATGTTCAGAGTATTGAATAGTGATGGAAGTGGGTTCTATGTGGATACTTTGGGTCAGTCTTTCAGTTTACTAGAACGTGCTGTAGCGTATGTGCCTATTTTTTCAGTTGAAGGTGTAATGGGGGCGATGGAATTTCCTGCAAACAAAAAATATTACGATGAGAATGCTTTAGGATTGACCTATCTCGATGAACTTGTTTTATTCGGAAATCATATGCGGAAAAAATCGGAATTGAAAGATTGGGTAGAGCATGTGCATTTAACTGCCGCTGGAACAATCGAAGTAATTCCGCGTATTGGGAATCATGTAATTGATTTTGGAAGTATATATAATTTGGAATCGAAGACGAAAATGCTTTTTGAGTTTTATCGCTCTCAGTTGACAATTACGAATCTAGAGAAGTACAGTCGAATTAATTTGAATTTTGAAAATCAGATTATCTGCGAAAAGCGCGGGGTTGATGCGACTCCCCCACCTGTAGATAGCCTAGCCACTCTGGCGAGCAAAACACCCATTGGAATACCGAACGATTTACTACCAGCAGCCGTTACACCTGCTCAACAACCTCAATAATTATTAGAAGAATATGGAATATACATTTGCCACTTACAACAGCCCAACCCCGAGTAACAAAGAAAAATTGGTCGTTGGAATTGATATTGGAACAACCAAGATTGCTTGTGTTGTGGGTAAAATAGATTCACTTGGAAAGGTGACTATTCTTGGAATTGGTCGCAGCAAAAGCGACGGTGTGAAGCGCGGAATTGTTCTGAACATTGACCAAACGGTTGCTTCAATTAAGGAAGCTGTTAACAAGGCCGAGATAGAATGCGGCATTAAAGTTCATCGCGTGAATGTTGGAATCGCGGGACAACATATCAAGAGCATTCAGCAACCGGGTATTTACACGCGTAAAGATTTGGAAACTGAAATAAGTTTAGCAGATTTACAGGCGCTGAAGGAAGACATGTTCAAGATTCATGTCCCCGCTGGAGAGTCAATTATACATGTTATTCCACAAGAATATACTGTCGATACTGAAGGTGGAATTAAAGATCCTGTTGGAATGGCTGGTGTTCGTTTACAAGCGAATTTCCATATCATTACAGGTTCTCTTCCTGCTATAAAAAATATTTATAGATGTGTGAAGTTGTCTG
>JBIKVX010000070.1:0-8764 GCA_044356625.1 Flavobacteriales bacterium
GGGGGAAAGAACTACATGTGGTACCAATTGCTTTGTCAGGAAGGATACATTGTGGTAAGCTGCGATCCGCGAGGAACACAATTCCGTGGCAAAGATTTCAAACATTCAACCTATATGAATTTAGGTGGAAATGAAACGCAAGACTTCATTGACTTCGCGAAATATTTAGGACAGCAAACCTACATAGATGCAGCGCGTATTGGTATGCAAGGATGGAGCTATGGCGGATACATGACTTCGTTGTGCATGACCAAAGGAGCTGACTATTACAAAACCGGAATTGCCGTTGCTCCTGTTACGAACTGGAAATTTTACGATAGCGTTTATACTGAAAGATACTTGCGCACGCCGCAAGAGAATTCAGGCGGATACGAAAACAACTCGCCAATCAACTTCGCGAAGCAATTGAAAGGAAATTATTTGTTGATTCACGGAAGTGCAGATGACAATGTGCATTTTCAAAACACGATGGACATGGTGTCTGCATTGGTTGCTGCGAATAAGCCTTTCGACTTGTTTGTTTATCCAAATAAAGATCATGGCATTTACGGTGGAAATACGCGCTTGCATCTATTCAGCAAGATGACCAACTTCTTGAAAGAAAATTTGTAATGAAAAAAGCACTTGGTCTATTGTTCGTTTTTTGTTCGGGCCTTGGGGCATTCGGACAAGAGCAATGGCAAGTGCACGGAAGCGTTCAATACGGATTTGTGATTCCGCATAACTCGCTTATGGAACCGCTTGTTACTGCGCACAGCCTAGGTGGAAGTGTTCGCCTGGTGAAACGAAGCGTTGGTAAATTGTATTCAAAGCCATACGGAAAGCCCTATCAGGGTGTCGATTTCACCTTCATTAACACAGGGAATAACATCCAGCTTGGAAAACAGTTCTCTCTGAATTTCTGGAATCAATTCCCCATAAATCGAAGAATATTCGGAGCACCTATCCTCGACAAAAAATTCCTTCACTTGGGAATAGGCTTGGGATACACCACCAAGATTTGGGATTTACAGACGAATTATCAAGCACCTGTTTTGGGTTCGCATGTGAATGCAGTTCTTAGTATTGGTTTTGAGCAGCAAATCTATGCTTCGAAATCCCTTCAATATAAAATGGGAGTTCGTGTCACCCACTTCTCGAACGGAGCGTTTCAGCTGCCTAACTTGGGAACCAATACACTCGCGCTCACTCTTGGCGTTCAGCCAAAGCCTGTCGCTCCGATCAAGCACAAAGACGGTGAGCATGAAATTCTTTTGTTGCGCTTTTTAAGCAAATACAACCACAGTCTTTCCTACACGCAAGGATGGAAAGAAGTAATGCAGCCATACGGAAAGAAATATCCCATTTATCTGTTGAGTGCGGGGTGGGATCGCAGAACTTCGAGCGTGAAGCATTCTTTTGGATTAACAGCTGATCTCATGTTCAACAGTTCATTAATTCCGTTAATGGAAAACAGAGACGGCATGAAACCGAATAATCGTTCGGTTTTTCAATTGGGAGTAGGACCTACCTTTTGTCAGAATTTCGGAAACACACAATTGCGCATTGTGCAAGGCATTTACATTTGGGACAAATGGGCTGAAACAACGCCTTTGTATCAGCGCGTGATCATTCGTCATGCACCGAAGGACAAGCATTGGTTTATTCAATTCGGATTAAAAACTCATTTTGCAAAAGCAGATTATGGTGAAATTGGATTTGGTTACCGTCTCTAGATTCAGCGTAATCTGCGCTATATGGCTGCTTTGTTCATGCAACAAAGAGAAAGCTCCCGATTGCTTTAAAACGGCGGGGGAAGTTCAAACTGAAATAAGAGATCTCGGAAGTTTTTCCCAATTGGAATTGAACAGCAATTTGAAATACGAATTGATCGACACGAATTTTTGTGGAATTGAAATTACGGGGCCGAAGAATTTGCTTCCGAAAATAGACGCACAACTTTCGAATGGCATTTTGAAAATTGAAAACAAAAACACCTGCAATTTTCTTCGTTCGTTTGAGCACACGATTACTGTGAAATTGTATTTCGATTCAATAACCAACATTCAAAATTTCAGCACGGGAAGTGTTGTTTCGTTGAATGAATTGAAAGGATCTAAACTTGTGATAGAGAACAAGCATGCGAACGGAAAGGTTGAGTTGTACTTGAATTGCGACACCATCTATTGCGGCTCTCCAGCAGGTGTAAATGATACGTTCTTATATGGCAACGTAAACGTTGCAGAACTTTATTCAGATGCCTACGGAATTATTCATGCTGGTTCTTTGAATGCGAATCAAGTTTACATTAACAACGCATCACTTCAACCGTTATACGCTAATGCAACGAGCTATGCTTTTGTGCGAATCGATGACTCAGGAAACGTCATTCTGAAACAGATACCCATTCTTTACGATCTTGATCGTAACGGAAGTGGTGAATTAATTTTCGAGTAAATCAGCAACGTGCTGAGGGGCTTTGCAAGGACGTCCGGTTGCTTTGTCTACAAACACCAATTCTACTTCTGCCGTATTCAATAAAGTTTCGTCGCGATACGTTTCGAAAGAGAACAAAATTCGTGTTCCACTGAACTGCGATATTCGTGTTTGAATTTCAACAAGATCATCGTAATGCGCAGGAGCTTTATAATGTATGTTGAAGGTTCGAACCGGAAGAATAATTCCTTCGTCTTCCAGGTCTTTGTAAACAACACCCAACTCTCTGAGAGCCTCTACCCTAGCCACTTCGAAATAAGCCGCGTAATGACCGTAATACAAGTAACCCATGCGGTCGGTTTCAGAATATCTTACAGTAAATTTGGAATGAAAGAGGCGCTCTTGAATTTTCATAGCAACAAAGAAATTGTTTAATCATCTTTCTAATGTTTTCATTCTAAAAATCTTTGAACAATCTTTCAAACAAAGTGCTTTCTTTTGATACGCCAAAAATTTTCATAAGTCAATAGGCAAATGAGTTTTTTTTTCACTTTTTTTACATTTCTTTTGTAGTCCGAGAAACGCAAAGCATATTTGTTGTTTACCGGCACCTAAACAGACGATTAACCCTTTTTATATTCAGCAGTATTATGACTAATGATTTCAATCAAGTTTGGCAAAATTGTATAAATATCATAAAAGACAATGTAAGTCCGCAAGGATTTAAAACTTGGTTTGAACCGATCAAACCAGTTAAACTTGAAAACAAAGTTTTAACGATTCAAGTCCCTTCTCAATTTTTCTACGAGTGGTTGGAAGAGCATTACGTAACTCTTTTGAAAAAAATCATTCGCAAAGAATTAGGTACTGAAGGACGTCTAGAGTATTCCATCATCATGGAAAACAATCAGGCATCGAACGCTCCATACACCATTAAGGTTCCTACTAGCAATCGCAAGGCCGTTAAGAACGCACCTGTTTCAATGCCATTGGATCTTGATGATGTTCCAATTAAGAATCCGTTTATTATTCCTGGTCTTCGCAAGTTGAACATTGATTCTAACTTGAATCCGAATTACTCTTTCGAGAATTTCGTTGAAGGCGATTGCAATCGTTTGGCGCGCAGTGCGGGTTATGCAGTAGCAAACAAACCAGGCGGAACAGCATTCAACCCTTTGTTGGTATACGGAAGCACGGGATACGGTAAGTCTCACTTGGCTCATGCCATTGGACTAGAGATCAAAAACAAGTATCCTGAGAAAACAGTATTGTATGTAAACAGTGAAACGTTTACGCACCAATTCATAGATGCGGTTAAGAACGGAACCATCAACGACTTTTCACACTTCTATCAGATGATGGATGTGTTAATCATAGACGACGTTCATTTCTTCGCTGGAAAAGAGAAGACACAAGATGTATTCTTCCACATCTTCAACCACCTTCACCAAACAGGCAAGCAAATCATTTTAACAAGTGACAAGCCACCGGTTGAATTACAAGGCATGGAGCAACGTTTGTTGTCTCGCTTCAAATGGGGATTGAGTGCAGATTTGCAGTGTCCATCTTTGGAAACGCGTATTGCTATTCTTCGTAAGAAGATGTATGCAGATGGAATTGATCTTCCAGACGAAGTTGTTGAATACTTGGCGTACAGTATAACTACGAACATTCGTGAACTTGAAGGCGCATTGATCTCTTTGATTGCTCAATCTTCATTGAACAAGAAAGCAATTACGCTTGATCTTGCGAAGCAGATGATTGACAAGTTCGTGAAGAATACTGCGCGTGAGGTTAGTATTGATTATATTCAGAAGGTTGTTTGCGATTACTTCGACTTACCTATTGAGTTGTTGAAGAGCAAGACGCGCAAGCGCGAGATTGTTCAAGCTCGTCAGATTGCGATGTATTTCGCGAAGAAGATGACGAAGAGCAGTTTGGCAAGCATTGGTGCTCATTGCGGCGGAAAAGACCACGCAACGGTATTGCACGCTTGTCGCACAGTGAACAACTTACAAGAAACCGACAAACACTTCAGAAAATATCTTGAAGATTTAGAGAAGAAATTAAGCATAGCTTAAATCAGCATTCACCCTGTGAATAATTACCTAAACAACAGTGAAGCCGCTTTCGAGCGGCTTTTTTGTTGGAGAAAAGTTTATATAAATACTCATCCCCCAGCTTCACTGGGGGCATTTCGGATGCCGCTCGCATAGCGAGCTCGGAGCAACGCAATTCCAATTACGCAGTAGGAATTACGCAGTAGGAATAAATCCGAAGGATTTCCAATAACGAAGTTCCAAAATGGTGAATAACCCTCCTTTTAATTATGGCGAATTCGCCCTAGTTAATTTGAACATTGCAATAAAACTAGGAAGTCACGTATTAATACTTCCAATTCAAAAAAACAAAGGGAAATTCATTTTCAAAATCTTTCCCCCAGCTTCACTGGGGGCCTTTCGGATGCCGCTCGCATAGCGAGCTCGGAGCAACTCAGTTCAAATTACGAAGTAGGAATTATGAAATAGGAATTACGCAGTAGGAATAAATCCGAAGGATTTCCCATTACGAAGTAGGAATAAAATCTTCGATTTTCCAATTACGAAGTTCAAACCAGAAATCCCGCAGAAGCAATTCCCAACAACACCATCACGAATTTTTTCCAGTTGAAGGAATGACCTTCTTCGCTTTCGAAAAGAATAATGGTGGAAACGTGAAGTAAGATTCCGATTAACACGCCTATCATGGCCGTGTACCACCAACCTTCAACATCCCAGCCTTGTGAATCGACAAACAAATGAAACGCTGCGCCAAGCGGAGCTATGCAAGCGAATAGAACAAGTAAGAACCATGCTTTTGCTTTCTTCACTCCGGCATGCAAAAACAACGAGGCCAAAACGAAGGCTTCAGTAATCTTGTGCATAGAAATTCCCAACAACAACGGATTGTTGTGATCGTGATGCTCGTGTCCATGAGCAGCGGCCGTAACATCTTCGGCATGGACGTGGGCATCTGCGCCGAACGGCATGCCTTCAATGAACGCGTGAATCCACAAAGACGCCATGACTAAAAACAAAAAAGAACCCGAAATATGATCGTGCGTGTGCGCATGTCCGTGCTCTACGCCGTGAGAGAAAAAGTCTAAAACAACTTGAAGTAAAAATCCAGCTATGACAAACCAACCCGCGTATTCCCAATCTGAATGATACAATTCAGGAAACAAATGCAACACCGTTAATCCCAACAAATAAGCTGCACTGAATGAGAGTAAAAGCTTCAACCATTGGTTGTTTTTCATCTTCCATAAAAGTGCCAACGCTCCTCCTAACATAGATGCGCCAAATAGCGACAATACCGAAATCCAAAATGAACTTTCCATTACTTCGAACAAATAATTATGCAACGATCAGAGTTCACCAAGTCAAATGACCCCAACTCATAATCGCCATACGTGTTAATATTTTTAAATCCAATTACTTCAAACATCTCAACCAATTGCTCCTTAGTGAACAACGCTACCGACTCTTGAAAATCCATGCGTGCCGATTCCTTCTGAATGCGAATGTGCTTTATTACGCGATTGTTGGTGATTTCTTTCGTAGTGTGAAACTCTGCGCCGTCCTTCACCACCTTGCGGTCTTCACTGCCCGATAACCGAACTTTTTCAGCATTGAAAAAATCGAATACGAAAACGCCGTTGTCTTTCAAATGCTCGTAAATACGCTGAAGCATTTCAATGTGCTCTTCCGTTGTTTCAAAATATCCAAAACTTGTAAATAAATTCAACACACAGTCGAATCGCTCATGCAATTCAAAATTCCTTGCATCTGCATTATAAAACTTGGTGTTTTCTAAATTTCTTGACTTCGCTTCTTCTAAGCTTTTTTCACTAATATCAATCCCAACTACTTTATAAGAATTCTGGCTAAACACCGCGCTATGCCTTCCATTTCCGCAGCAAACATCTAATACACTTGAGTGGGCTGGCATGTTCAATTTTTCAATTAAACTCAAAATAAAAGCTCTGGCTTCCTCTCCTGATCTGTGTGCATATAATTCGCGGTAAAAGGGAGAATCGAACCACGATGCAAACCACTCCTTGGTGTTATCCATAACTAATTTTCGAAAACAAATATACTCCCTTAATTTTGCTTCAAAGAATTTTCTATCTTGCAGCTATGAATTCAATCGTCCGTGATGCTTCGCCTAAATCTCCACATGTGCATTTCAATGCTGTTGGAGGTGTTTTAGAATTGAAAGGAAGATCTATTCCTGAAAACGCATTAGACTTCTACAAACCACTAATTGAGTGGATGGGCGAATGGGTGAAATCTTCACCGGCTAAAACAGAATTCCATGTTCATCTTGAATATTTCAATACGAGTAGTTCGAAATGTTTGCTCGACTTGTTCCGCAAGCTTGAACCTCTTGGCGACAACGCAAGCGTTCTGTGGCATTATGAAGCAGATGATGAAGACATGTTGGAGGCAGGAGAAGATTACGAAGCGATCTTGTCGGTTCCTTTCCGAATGGTGAAGGTGTAAAGCTTCGCTATTTTATTCAGTCCATCGAACAACAACAACAATAGCAATAGCAAAGTCATAAGCCAGATCACAACGGTATTGGCAAAAGGCGTTTCCACATACTTTCCACTTTCCTTCCCTCCTATCCATTTCTTCGGTGCGTAGAAATGCGATCTGAAAAACGAAGTTCCTGGATTCGGTAAAAAGTAAATAGGATTCGCTTTGCGAACTAACGCGTTTTCAGTCACTACAATTTTCTTCACGTCGTTTTTCGCAGTAACAAATTCTTCCAACGATTCGTTCGAATAATTATCCATTTCTGCCTGATAAGCCTTCTGCTTCTCGTCGGTATCTCTTAACGAAAACAACCAATTCTCTTTTGACTCGTTCAAGTTATTGTAACGGTCTATAAGATTCGATTCATAATTCCCCAGCACATTCAGCAACGTATCTCTAGAAGCCAAGCCATTCGAAGCAATCTGTTCAGCGGCCCATTTCATTTCAGTAGAACTATCCAAGCGTTTCGCAAATTCATTCTTCATCAATTCAACACTTGTGGTTGAATTCGGCTTGTCCCAATTGTTCAGCTGATTGCGCATTTCAACAACCCAAAAATCTTTTTCCCACGTTAGCGTTTTCAATTGCACGTCGGTTTCAAACACGCGTGAATTAAAGGCGTTGTTGCAATATTGCTCTACCGCTAACGCTTCATACGCCCAGCGACTGGCCATGGCGTTTCCAACCCAAGACACCTCACCTTCTGTGACCATAGACTTGTGCAGTCTGTCGAAACGAACAATCACACCGCTGAATAAAAGCTGAGGTATAATGAGAATTGGTATTAGAATATAGATCACCTTCGCACTGTTGAACGTAGCGCTAATGTTCAGTCCCAAGACATTCGCGAAACATGCTGTGCTGAAAAGAATGAGCCAATACGGCCAGAACATGCCCTGAATTTCAAGAATGGAATTTCCAATGAATACATAAGATGCGGTCTGAATGGCGGAGATTAAAAACATGAGTCCAACCTTTGAGAATAAGTAACTGTTCTTATTCAAATTCAAATATTTCTCGCGCTTCAGAATTTTCTTGTCTTTAATAATCTCTTCCGAGCTAACGGTTAATCCCATGAACAACGCTACCACAACTGTAATGAACAAGTACTGCGGCAGATTCACGTTTTCACGAAAAACGTAATTGCCTTTTTCCGAATACTTAATGAACCAACTAAGCAAGAACGCCAACAAAGGCGCTTCTAACAGATTCACAATGAGATATTGCTTATTTGTAATTTTCCCCAACACATCGCGCAACAAAAACACCTTGAATTGAGTGAAAGCGTTAGGCAAATTGTTTCCAGCCAATTTCTTTTCAGACTCTGCATTCTGCACTTCTTCCTTCATGCGTGAGTCTTGCTCTGGCGCACACATTGCGGTGTAGAAGTTGTTCCACTCTTGCGGAGTAATGCGTCGTTGCTGGGTTTCATTTCCGTAATCATCGAGCACCTTCGCTTCAATAATATTGAAGAGTTGTTCCGGATTTACATTTCCACAATGCGAACATCGACTCTCGTCTATGTTCACTTGATTCACCAGCTTTTTGAAATAGAAAATGCTATCGATCGGATTTCCATAATAAATCGGCTTTCCACCTTGATCCAATAAAAGCAATTGATCGAATAAGTTGAAGATGTCGCTGCTAGGTTGATGAATCACCACGAAGATGAGTTTCCCACGAAGCGTTAATTCCTTCAACAGATCCATGATGTTTTCTGAATCTCGACTGGAAAGTCCGCTGGTAGGCTCATCTACAAAAAGCACTTC
>JBIKVX010000071.1:0-8718 GCA_044356625.1 Flavobacteriales bacterium
TCTCAGCGCTGGAAGACGTGGAGGCACAAAGACTCGGCAACCATGAAGGGATTCAGCAACTTGTTTGGGCCTTTACAAATAACCATTCTGTAGCCTCCATAGTTAGCTACAACACAGGCGGCATGACAAACAATCCTTTACAGGCAATTGCCGCAAAGCATAAACACGTTCCTCTTCCAAATTACAAGGTCGATTACGAAGCAACCGCTGACGGTTCTGGCCTAGCTTTCTCTGGGAAACCAAAACATGTTGAAAGCAATTTGCAATTTGTTTTGAATCAACAAGAAGATATTCGGGTGGTTCTTCGAAATGAGGCAGGCGAAATTGTGAAATTCGTTGAACTCATTCACGGTCAAAAAGCGGGACAATTAAATTTACCCGTGGCAATTGATCTCGCTGGGTTTTCACGCGGAAACTATTTTCTCTCTGCTGAAAACAGTGATGGCAAGTGCTTAAATCAAACATCTATTGAAATTTAACTCCCTTCGGGGAGTTATTTTTCTTTTTTAAAAGGTATTCTCGTATTATATTTACTTGTCAATTCAGAAATTTACTGCCTATCTATGAACGCTGCAATAAAATACTTTTTCTGGTCATTCTTTTTTAGCTTAATGTTCGTTGCGGAAACCTCTTTCGCTCAAAACGAAACTATTCGAATAAAAAGCAATGGGGCAATTTACGATTCTCAAACGAAAAGCAAACTTGAAGGGGTTCAAGTAATCGTATTCAAAAACGGCGCACAAGAAAAAGTCTTTGACGCCGGTAATTCTGGTAAATTCGATTTCAACCTACCCTTGGGTTATTCATACGATTTGAAATTTTCACGTGCAGACTACGTAACAAAGATTTTGCGCGTAGACACCCGCAACATTCCAGCCGAAGATCGGGCTGGTGGTTTCCAATTGGACATGGAGCCTTCCCTATTTAAATACATTGAAGGTTTCAATACCGACATCTTGAAAGATCCGATGGGCAAGGCAGCTTTCGACACACAGACGAGTTCTATCACCTTTGATTTCGATTATACAGCTTCAATGAATAAAAAAATTGAAGATGAATTTAAACGGCTAGCTGATTTAGCAAAAAATGGAGACAAGCAGAAAAAAGAATTTGAAAAATTAATTCAAGAAGGTGATGGTAAAATGACTGGTTCAAAATTCGAAGAGGCCATGGCGAAATACACAAGCGCCCTTGATATCTTCCCTAACGATATACCTGCAAAAGAGAAATACGACGAAGCTGAAAGAAAATACAAAGAGTTCTTAGCTAGCAAAAACAAAGATGCTCAATATGCACAGTTAATTAAAGAGGCAGACATACTGTACAAAAACCTTGATTGGACATCGGCCAAAAGTAAATACACTGAAGCTACAGCCATTCGAAATTCAGAAAACTACCCTAAAGGTCAAGTCATCGAAATTGATAAAAAACTTCGTGAAATTGAAAATGAAAAAAAATACAAAGAGATTGTAGCTAGAGCAGACCAAGAGTTCAACAATGAAAACTTTGAGACTTCCATTAACTCGTATGAAGAAGCGTTAGCTATAAAATCAAACGACAACTATTCTAAAAAGCAAATTGACGCGGCTAAAGCTGCAATTCAAGCAATTGCTAATGACAAAACGAAGCAAGAAGAAATCGAACGACGATACAAGGCTCTTCTAGTAAGCGCTGACGACCTCTTTTCTAAAAAACAGTACCTAGAGTGTATTGCTAAATATAAAAACGCTTCAGAAATAAAACCAAGTGAAGCCTATCCAATTGCTCAAATTGATAAAGCCAACAAAGCGATCAACGACAGTAAAATGATTGCTAAAACTGAGCCGCCAGCCGAAGATCCAAATCTAGCCGAATACAAAAAATTAATTACTGAAGCGGACATCCTCTTTAGAGAAAGTAACTTAACCAACGAAACAAAACTTAAAGAATCCAGAACGAAGTATTCGAGTGCTTTGTCGCTAAAAAATTCTGAAAGGTATCCTACAAAACAAATTGAAACGATTGATCAAGCCATTTCAAATCTGAACCATACCGAAGATACTTCTGGTGAAAATTGGCGTGAAAAAAGGTTAAGACAAGAGCGCGAACTTGAAGAAGTTCGTCGATTAAAGGAAAAAGAACTTGAAGAAAGTCGAGCCGAAATATTAACAGAACAAGAGGCCGCTGAGGCTGCGCTAGCCGAATCTGAGAAAATAAATGAACGAAATAGAAACAAACGTCTCAAAAGAGACGTCGATTTAAACGCTGAAAAAACGGTAGAGGCGTTTTATAGAGATGCTCAAAAGAAGGCTGAGAAAAGAAAAATGCTAGATGTCGCTCTAGCTAAATCTCAGGACAGTACAAATCATGAGGCATATATAGCGCAACAAGAAGCTGCAATAAAAAAGGCTTCAGAGGACATTCTCGTTACGAATAGTCAACTAGAGGAGCTTCATAGAAAACCTATGAAGAATTTAAATGAAAATGTTGCAACGGTAGAAACTGCGCTGACCGAAAACGAGAAACGCGAAGAGAAAAACCGAGAAGTGCAGAATAGAAAAATAAATTCTGAAACTGAACAAATAAGCAAAGAAAAAGATATTGCTGCTTCTTTAAAAGACAACGATCGTCTTCTTACTAGCAATCTTAACAAAATCGAGAAGGAAAAGGAAAATCGTGAAAAAGCAGATGAGGCTGCTCGCAAAAGCGAACAAAATAAAATTGAATATGCTGAGGCTAAAATCGAAAGTCAAATTGACATTAACCAACAATACTCAGAAAAAGCAAATCAGCAACTAAACAATTCAAGTAAAGACGTTGAGACAACTCTTCAAAAGCGCAATGACCAATTAGAGAATAACAGAAAATCAAACGAAGCTGAGTTAATCGTTGCCCAAAATAAAATTCAGCAAGAAATTGATAAGCGAGAAATCGCAAAATCAAAGGAGGAAGAAATTCTAGAGAAAAAGCGCATGGAAGTAAATGCTCAGTCCCATGCTCACGACATGCAGAAGATTGATCGTGTGAAAAAAGAAGAGAAGGCTATTAGCGATGCAATTGTTCATACGGAAGAGAAAGCGAGCCCGCAACAAACTAACACTGACGCCCCTGAAATAACAGAAAAATCATACGAAACCAGTCAACCAAGTAAAAAGGTTATTGAAACTACTGTAAAAAAAGGACACAAAGAAATTGTTTATAGAAAGGTTGTTTCAAAACTTGGCACATACTACTACAAAGGCAACATGAACATAACAGAAGACCAGTGGCAACTGGAAACTTTCAGAAAATAATGCGTATTCTAATTCTCAATGGTCCTAATTTGAATTTACTCGGCACACGCGAGCCTTCCATTTACGGGTCTGAAAATTTAGAATCACTGTTGCATAATCTGATTGAAAAATTTCCAAACGTCACGTTTTCACACCTTCAATCCAACCATGAAGGAGTGCTTATTGACGCCATTCAAGATTCAGAAAAATACGATGCTCTTGTTTTTAACGCCGGAGGATACACGCACACCAGTGTTGCAATAGCGGACGCTTTAGCTGCAGTGAAGCCTAAAGTGATTGAAGTACACTTGAGCAATGTCTTGGCCAGAGAAAAGGAGCGACACACATCGCTCCTTGCACAACATTGTTTGGGGACAATCTCTGGATTTGGTTTTGATTCTTACGTGTTGGCTGTTGAACAGCTCACACGATAAGCCTACCCTCCTACTTCCGCCAATTTCACTTTAAGTCCGTCGAATTTCGTAGAAATGTGCAACTGACAACCCAATCTGCTATTTCCTTTCACGAAGAATGCCTGATCTAGCATAGCTTCTTCATCGTCGTTTCTTTCTCCTAAATCATGATCTGAAAGAATATACATGTGACAACTCGCGCACATGGCCATTCCGCCACATGTTCCTTCAACAGGCAATTCATATGACTTGCAAAGCTCCATCATATTCATACCCATATCCGTTGGCGCATCTAAAATATGCTCTTTGTCTTCTCTATCTACAACTGTAATTTGAACTGTATTTTCCATGCTTAAAATCCGTTTACTCCATTAACTGTCGTGTACTTCAACACCAAATTCTTATCGGGGTAAATACGTTTGAATGCACTCTGCACCATCAAAGTCGACTCATGAAAACCACACAGAATTAATTTCAATTTACCAGGATAAGTATTGATGTCTCCTATTGCATACAAACCAGGAACATTTGTTTGATAATCAAACGTATTTACTTCAATGCTGTTCTTGTCTATGTTCAATCCCCACTCAGACAACGGGCCCAACTTCGGACTTAATCCGAATAACGGCAACCAATGATCTGTTGTTAAAACAGTTCTCGTTTCATCGTTGTGTTGAAGGGTAATGTTGCGAAGAGTATCTTCTCCGGCTAACTCAACAACCTCTGCATCTGTGTGCAGATTAATTTTTCCTGAAGCCGCCATGTCAAGCACTTTTTGAACTGAGTCCGGGTGTCCGCGGAAACTTTTACTTCTATGCACAAGTGTCACTTCTTTCGCAACATCGTTCGCAAGGAATACTGCCCAATCTAAGGCAGAGTCTCCTCCTCCACTGATGATAACAGATTTCCCTCTGTAGAATTCGGGATCACGAACAATGTATTCAATTCCCTTGTCTTCAAAATCTGCGATGTTTGAAATCGGAGGCTTACGTGGCTCAAAGCATCCCAATCCGCCTGCAATGGCAACAATTGGGGCAACATGTTTTGTCCCACGTGAAGTGGTCACAATGAACATTCCATCTTCGGTCTTTTCAAAAGACTCAGCTCGCTCTCCCAAAGTAAAACCAGGTTTGAACGGCTCGGCTTGTTTCATTAAATTATCTATCAGCTCTCCAGCTAAAATTTCAGGGAACCCTGGAATATCATAGATAGGTTTCTTCGGATAAATTTCAGTCAATTGTCCGCCTGCTTGAGGCAACGCATCTATCAGGTGACAACGTAATTTGAGAAGCCCAGCTTCAAAAACGGTGAACAAACCACATGGGCCTGCTCCAATAATAAGGATATCAGTTTCAATCATAAGTGTGAAGTCGAGCAAAATTAATCCTTTCAATAGACATACCGCTCAATCTTATAAAAATCATTAACATTTGAAAGGGAATAATGTTTTTTAGCTGATTTAAAAAGAATAAATGTTAAATTGTCGAACCTTAAATCCTTAAAAATGAAAAAACTCTTATCCTTTTTTGCTGTTCTCGTTAGCTTGAACTGTTTGGCCCAATGCGATGGAAACAGGTATTTGAACTACATCTTCAACGATGTTCAAGTGACGTCTGATGTTCCTTACGGGCAAAACTTAAAAAACAACGGAACGAGTCAAATCTTGTTATGCGATGTTTACCAGCCAGTTGGCGATAACGTCATCAATAGACCTGCAGTGATTGTTGCTCACGGCGGATTTTTTCTTTCGGGTTCAAAGACGGGCGCCGATGTAGTTCCTATTTGCGAGAGACTTGCTAAGATGGGCTATGTTGCCATTTCTATGGAATACAGATTGGGCGTAACGATCACTGCAAACCTCGCTGGACCAATGACCGAGGCAGTAATGCGCGGTGTTCAAGATGGAAAAGCAGCAGTGCGTTTTCTTCGTAAGACCGTTGCAGTAGATGGAAATCCGTACAACATTGACCCCAACGAAATCTACATTGCTGGATCTAGCGCCGGTGGATACATTGCTTTGCACATGGCTTATTTAGATGAAATGGCTGAATTGCCAGCTTATGTGAACACGAGTAACCCGGGCTTAACAGGTGATTTAGAAGGTGACAGCGGAAATCCAGGATACCCTTCAGATGTAAAAGCGATTGTAAATATTTGCGGTGCCATTGGCGATACCGCATGGATTCACCCTGGCGACGAGCCTGCTTTATTGTTTCACGGAACGAATGACCAAACGGTTCCTTACGGATCTGCCATGCAATATGCATTTGGTGTAGCGCCAGTTGTAGAAGTAGACGGAAGTAATAGCATTAACGAGAAAATGGATCAGATTGGATTGGAACATTGTTTCGAAATTTATGAAGGTCAAGACCACGTTCCACACATGACCAATGCGGCTATTTTAGACACAACCATGAGTATTATGTCGAATTTTCTAACGCATCATATTTGTTCTATTCCTCTCGATTGCAGCTATCGCACAATAACTGTAGGAACAGAAGAGTTAAGTATGAAAGAAGAGGATTTATTGGTTTATCCGAATCCAGCAAATTCGAACGTATTCATAGGAAGTACAGACGTTAAACAAATTGAAATTTACAATATAACAGGAGAATTGGTAGCCGCAGAATTCAATACAAATCGAATGGAAGTATCAAATTTTCCGAATGGCTTGTATGTTTTTAGACTAACTACTTCGAAAGGAAAAACGAACAAAACAGTTATAATCCAACATTAATATGAAACGCTTATTTAAGATATCTCATTTGACACTTCTGATATTCGTTTTAAGTGCAATTGTATTCACTGAAACAGGTTGTTCAAGCCCTAAAAAAGGATACAATTATTCATCGCATAACAAAAAAAACAAATCGGCTCAGCGTTATCAAGATAAGCGTTTCAAAAAAGCGGGTGGTGATCAGTTGAAATTTAAATGTCCCAATTATAAAAAGAGATAATTAACTATATTATTTCCCTGCGGGAGCCCACTAGGGCTCCCTTTTTTGTTTAAAAACAAAACAAACTGTTCAGCAAGAAAGAATTACCTTTGCGACAAATTAATTGCGATGCCGAGTTTGTTGAAAGTTTTGTTTCTGAATAATAATATTAATGCGGCTTTAAAGAGCACGGCAGTCTTTGCATTCTTTTTTGTTTTTGGATTGAATGCTTTTGGGCAGTGCTCTGTGGATATTGGGCCATCAACAACGTATGGTTGTGAAAATGGTTCAGTAACTTTAACTGCTACTATAACGAACCCGCCCGCTTCGCCAACTTATTCTTGGACTGGTCCAGGAGGATTCGTCAGCAGCGCAGCTTCGATAACTTTAAACAACTTAAGTTCGGCCAATGGAGGAACCTACACCGTTACAATTGGCGGTGGTTGTAATTCAGCCAACACTGACAATATAAATCTGATTGTACTTCAAGGTTTTTCTGTCACCCAAAACAACATCACGTTGTGTCCAGGACAAAATAACATAAGTTTTAATCCCACCATTTCGGGTAATAATTCCGTAACGCCCGTTTATTCTTGGACAGGACCAAATTCTTTTACTTCAGGAATATTGAATCCCACTATTCCATCAGCCTCCTCTGTGAACACGGGAACATATACCTTAACAGCTACTTTAGGACAATGCGTAACAACAGATGTTGCAAACGTAACCGTATTAAATAGTTTAAATGTAACATCTTCGGGCAATAGCCCTTTATGCCAAGGTCAGACTTTAAACTTATCAAGTTCTGTAACTGGTAATTCAGGACAGAGCGTGAATTACTCTTGGACAGGGCCAAACAACTATACATCTTCCCAAGCTAATCCAACAATTTCAAATGTTGGCGCAGCTCAGAATGGAACCTATACTGTGACTATTTCTAGCAATGGCTGTAGCGATAACGCCAGTGTTTCTGTGCAAGTAATAACCCCAATTATATCATCTCAATTTCTTCAAAATTACGATAATAGTCTATGGTTGGTTAGATGCACAAATCCCGGACAATCAAGTGCAAATATCCAAATTTCCAGCAATTCCATAAATACTAGTTTCATTACTTCGTATACAATAAATTGGGGCGACAACACAGCAAATACAACAATAAATTCGAGTACCTTCCCAACTAATGTTCATAGTTACAATATAGGACTCTATACCTTAACGTTAACAGCCAACACTTCTCTTGGTTGCAGCACCACTACTAATTATCAAGTTTTTGTGGGAAATCAGCCCGCTTCACCCCTTATTCAATTGCCGGCTAATGCTCAAGGATGTGGCCCCTTGACTCTTGACTTTGGGATTTCAGGAGTCAGCAATAACATTCCTGGAACCACATATACCATTACATTCTCAGATGGAACTCCACCGCTGACTTTTAATCAATCAAACATTCCAAGCAGCATTTCACACACATTTAATAATACAAGTTGCGGACAATCATTCCAAACTTACAATAATGCATTCGGAGTAACTATGTCCGTTGTGAATCCATGCGGGGATGCTGGAACTACTGCAGCCCCAATCAGGACTTCTTTGCCTCCAAATTCGTCTTTTACTTTACCCAATATTGCATGCGTGAACCAAACTGTAAGTGCAATAAACACTTCAAATCCTGGATTTAATGCTACAGCTACACAATGTAATTCCGTCAATTCATTTTATTGGGAAATTTCTCCCAGTAATTATACAACTACCGGGATTTTAGGATCAAACATGAGTCTTCCAAATGATTACCTAGATTGGATTTCAGGCTCATCAAATTTGCCTTTAACCTTCACTCAAGCCGGAACTTATACTGTCACTTTATACGAAAGAAATTCTTGCTCTACCACAAGTGTTTTAACCAAAACTATTTGTGTAATTACACCACCAACTTGCTCATTTTCTGTTACCCCGATTGAAGGATGTGCCACACTAAATGTAAGTACAACAAACAATAGTATCGCTCCACTGTGCCCTGGAATAACGATTCCTTTGGCATACAGTTGGGTTGTATCAACTCCAACCAATCCTAGTTATGCTACATCAACCTCGCCTCAGCCAAATTTCAGCCTACCAAAC
>JBIKVX010000072.1:0-8692 GCA_044356625.1 Flavobacteriales bacterium
GTCAGACAACTCTTATTTTTTTGACGCAGACGTGGCACTCGAATCGATTAGGAAGAAAAACTCACCGGATAAAATTATAGAATATGATGCGGCTAAGGTGATATATGAAGATGCAGATGGAGAACGCACAACAATTAAGAAATCGTATTAATTTCAAGTTCGTTAGTCAGATTTTTTAAGAATTCAAAAAGAAAGGGGTAGCTTGTAGCTGCCCCTATTTTTCGTACATTTGTCCGAATTTTATTCGAAAATTCCAACGTATGTCCGCAAACCATTCGAAAATTGTAGGAGAAGGTCTTACTTACGACGATGTTCTTCTCGTTCCCGCTTATTCAGAGGTGCTTCCACGTGAAGTGAACATTTCGTCGCAGTTCACAAAAAACATAACCCTACACACTCCTGTGGTGTCAGCGGCTATGGACACCGTTTCTGAAAGCTCAATGGCCATAGCTATGGCACGCGCAGGCGGAATTGCTGTGATTCACAAGAATATGACCATTGCCGCACAGGCAGCGGAAGTTAGAAAAGTGAAGCGAAGCGAAAGCGGAATGATTCAAGACCCCATTACACTTCACGAAACAGCAAATGTTGGAGACGCATTGTCTATCATGGCCGAGCACAAAATAGGCGGAATCCCAGTTATTGATGCAAATGGTGTTTTGAAAGGCATAGTAACCAACCGAGATCTTCGCTTTGAGAAAAATTTCGAGAAGCCCATTCGTGAAGTCATGACAAGCGAAAACCTTGTCACCACCGATAAGCCGAAAGACTTAGCAACCGCTGAATCTATTCTTCAAGAAAAGAAAATTGAAAAACTTCCTGTTGTTTCCGCTGACGGAAAATTAATGGGACTGATCACATACAAAGACATTTTGAAATTGCACCGATATCCGAATGCCTGCAAAGACAATTTCGGACGTTTGCGTTGCGCTGCAGCTGTTGGTGTTACAGCCGATACCCTCGAACGAGTGGAAGCCTTGGTTAAAGCAGGAGTGGATGCTGTGGTTATTGATACGGCTCACGGACATTCGAGAGGTGTAATTGAAACGTTGAAAAAAGTGAAGGCCGCTTTCGGCGATAAAATTGACGTTATAGTTGGAAATATTGCAACGGGCGCCGCTGCGAAAGCCCTGGTAGAAGCCGGTGCCGACGGGGTGAAGGTTGGAATTGGACCAGGTTCTATTTGCACCACACGGGTGATCGCAGGTGTGGGCGTTCCACAATTAACTGCAGTTATTGACGTTGCTGAAGCCTTGAAAGGAACAGGTGTACCCATGATTGCAGACGGTGGAATTCGATATACAGGGGATATTGCGAAAGCAATTGCAGGAGGAGCTTCAACCATAATGATTGGTTCCATGCTCGCAGGAACTGAAGAGTCGCCGGGGGAAACCATTATTTACGAAGGAAGAAAATTCAAGTCATACCGCGGAATGGGTTCTCTGGAAGCCATGCAACACGGTTCAAAGGATCGTTACTTTCAAGATGCAGAAGACGATATTAAAAAATTAGTACCGGAGGGAATTTCAGGTCGCGTACCTTTCAAAGGTTCAGTAATGGAAGTGATGCATCAGATCATTGGCGGACTTAGAGCAGGAATGGGATACTGCGGAGCAGCTAACATTGAACAACTTCAAGAAGCGAAGTTTATTCGCATTACCAACGCCGGTATCAAAGAGAGCCATCCGCACGATGTTGTTATTACTAGAGAAGCACCAAATTACAGTTATAAATAAACATGTTTAAATCAACCCATATGCGTTTTACAAAAGCTCTACTTTTAAGTGTTGTGCTCACCTGCACAGCTTGGTTCAGCGCGAATGCGCAACCCATTCAAAAGGCCCCAGCTGCCTCTCCTGTTGTTCTTAGTGTAGACGGAGAAGATGTTTCGTTGGAAGAATTTGAAAATATTTTCAGAAAAAACAACCGTGATTCTGTTGTAACAAAAGCATCACTCGATGAATACATGGAACTATTCATCAATTTCAAATTGAAAGTGCATGCCGCAAAGGCTGCGGGATTAGATACCGTTAGCAAGTTCAAATATGAATTGCAAGGATATCGTGCACAATTGGCTCGTCCGTATTTAACAGATCAGGAAAAGTTAGACGAACTTATGCAAGAAGCTTATGCTCACTTGCAAGAAGAAGTTCGTGCAAGCCATTTGTTAATCGAATGTAAGCCGAATGCATTGGCGGCCGACACCATGAAAGCTTACAACAAGATTATAGATATTCGCAAGAAGATTCTTGCTGGAGAATCATTCGAATCGGCTGCGAAGAAATACAGCACCGATAAATCGGTAGAGAAAAACAACGGTGACCTAGGCTATTTCACCGCTTTCCAAATGGTTTATCCATTTGAATCTGCAGCTTACAATACGAAAATTGGAGAGGTGACGATGCCAGTTCGCACACAATACGGATACCATTTATTGAAAGTAACCGGACGTCGTCCTGCACGCGGAGAAATTCATGTTGCCCACATTATGGTAAAACCGAAGAAAGAAGATGCGAATGATGCTTCTGAAGCGAAAATTAACGAGATCTATCAAAAAGCCTTAGAAGAAAAACAAACCTTCCAAGAATTATGTGCGTTGTACAGCGAAGATGTTACAACGAAGAACAAAGGTGGAGAGCTTCCATGGTTCGGAACGAATAAAATGGTTTCAGAATTTGAAGAAGCTTCTTATGCATTGAAAGCAGACGGAGAAGTATCTCGTCCGTTTAAAACATCATACGGCTGGCATATTGTGAAGCGATTAGGGTATAAGCCCTTGGCTACATACGAATCGATGTCGAAAGACATCAAAGCAAAAGTTTCGAAGGACGCTCGCGCTGAAAAAACAAAGAACTCATTCCTTTCAAAAATTGGAAAAGAATACAACTTCGTTTACAATCAGAAGTACATCAATAAGCTTGCGGCAAAGGCAGACAGTAGCACCTACGTGGGTCAGTTAAAAGCGCGCAAAGGTCTATTGAAAAAGGTTTTCTGTGAAGTGGCTGGAACCAAATACACGGTGAACGATTTCTATCAAACCATGATTACTCGCAAAGGAGCCAACACCAACATGAATCCACAAGATTACGTGAAACATGAAGCGAAAATGTTTGCGGAAGACAAATTAATGCGTGAAGAAGATGCGCATCTCGAAGATAAGTATCCTGCTTTCCGTCTATTGATGAAAGAATACCGTGAAGGAATTTTATTGTTTGAATTAACCGATCAATTGGTTTGGTCGAAAGCGGTGAAAGACACTGTTGGACTGAATTCTTATTTCGAATCGAATAAAGCGAGCTTCATGTGGCCAGACCGCGCAGAGGTTGTGCTATACACCTGCGCGAATGAAGACATTGCAAACAAGCTTCGTAAAATGCTCGAGTCAGGAAAGTCGCCTTCTGAAGCAGCAGCTGAATTGAATCAAGGAACACAGCTCAACCTTCAAACCGAAGGCGGATTATTCGCTCGTGAAGATCGTGAGGTGTTGGGAAAAATTAAATGGACGGAAGGATTGAGCGTCAATGTTCCAATGAACGGACAAGTGATGGTTGTTGATATTCAAGAGTTGTTGAGCAAGTCTCCAAAGAAACTTTCTGAATCACGCGGACTGGTTACTTCAGAATATCAGAACTTCCTAGACAAACAATGGGTGGAAGAAATGCGCAAGACGCATACCTTCAAGGTAAAAACAGAAGTTCTTCATTCCATTGCCAAGTAAATATGAAAGCTGCACATTTTGTTATCGCAGCGTTTTGTGTTGTTCTCGCAAGTAGTTGTGGTAATTCTGAGCCGAATGGTGTTGCTCACTTTGGAGATGCTGTTCTTACCATGGAAGAATTGCGAGAGCGAATTCCAAATAATATTTCGGCAGAAGATTCAGCAGCTCTTGCACAAGAAATTATTCAATCTTGGTTGAAAGACGCATTGGTCTTGCAAGAAGCGGAAAAGATGTCTGATGAAGAAAAACTTTCGGTTGAACGAAGAATTGAAGATTATCGAAAGTCATTGCTCATCTATTCTTTCGAACAGGATTGGATAAAAAAGAACATGGATACTGTTGTTACGAATGAACAGATTCAGGGTTATTACGATTCGAATAAATCCTCTTTAAAGGTCAATGAACATTTTTTGAAATTAAAATACTGTTCACTTCCAGAGAACACCGAAGACACTCAGAAAATGTCTGATGCCTTTGCCTCGGAAGACGCAACTACTTGGGAGGCCTTTTGCCAGCAAGCCGGAGCGAAATACTACAACAAGCCAGACGTCTTTATGAATTGGGAGCAGTTCGCTAAATTAATTCCAATGGCGATAGCAGACCGCTCGGTGTTTTTGAGCCAAACAACGTCAACCCAACAAATCGTATTGAATGGTGAAATATTTTGGTTTAAAGTGAGTTCATACTTGCTGCCAGGAGATCAGGCCCCTTTAGAAATGGTTCGGAACAATATTGCAAGTATCTTGCTGAATATTCGGAAGCAAGAGGTGTTACAGAAAATGAAAAACGACCTTTACGAGAAAGCTAAATCGGAAGGAAAAATAGAATAAGAAGAGAATGAAAAAAGTTTTGTTGGGACTCATATGTTTTGCATTCTCTGCTAGTGTCTGGGCGCAGCCCGGGAAGTCAATTGATAAAATTATTGGCGGAATTGGTGCTGAAGTGGTTCTCCTTTCCGATTTGGAAAATGCCAAATTTGAATTAACGCAAGGGAAATCTCAACTGCCTGCTCCAAAGGAATGTTCAATCTTTGAAAACCTTATGTACCAAAAGCTTTTGTTGCACCAAGCAAAAGTAGACAGCGTGGAAGTGACAGACGGAGAAGTAAACGCGCAAGTTGAAAAACGTATCACCTACTTCGTGGAAATGCTAGGAAGTGTAGAGCAGTTTGAAACGTATTACGGCAAACCAATTTCTCAATTGAAAGTTGATTTCTTCGATATGATTCGTGATCAATTGCTTACCCAAAAGAAGCAAGAAGAGATAACGAAGAATGTGAAAATTACCCCTTCACAAGTATTGAAATATTATCAGTCTTTACCTGTCGATTCGTTGCCATTAATTGGAGAGCAGGTTCAATATTCACAGATTGTTATTGCGCCTCTTATTCCCGAAAGCGAGAATCAAAATGTGATTCAGTTCTTGGATAGTATTCGAAACGATGTAGCTTCAGGTCGCTCTAGCATGACCATTCAAGCGCGCAGACACAGTGAAGACCCGGGCTCGAAGTTCAAAGGAGGTTGTTACGACATGATAAAAAAAGGAAGCTTCGTTCCTGAATATGAGTCTGCTGTTTTTACCACTGATGAAGGAAATTACTCTCCTGTTTTTAAATCGACTTACGGATACCATTTCGTGAAAGTTGTTGAAAAGCGCGGCGAATATTATAGAGCTTGTCACATCTTGATGTCGCCGAAAATTAAGGACGAAGATTTCAATCGATGTAAGGGACAAATAGATTCTGTCTATAATGAATTGAAGGCCAAAAAGATTTCGTTCAATGCTGCTGCTGCGCGTTTCAGTACCGACGAAGAAACCAAGAACCAGGCAGGAAAGATTATGAATATGCAAACGGGAGGCACCCGTCACGATGTGGCTACTTTGTCTGCAGAATTAAATCTGACATTATCTAAATTGAAGGAAGGAGAATTGTCTGAGCCGCAATTGGCAAAGCAACCCAACGGAAAAGACGCTTATGTGATCTATCAGTTAGACGCACGTCTTCCTGCGCACAGAGCAAATATGGAGCAAGACTACGAATTGTTTCAAGCCAAAACAGAGAGTATAGAGCGACAAGCAGCTACGGATTTATGGGTGGGTAAGGCACTCAAGAAAAATTATTCATTCATGGACGAACAGTTTAAAAACTGCACGTATCAATTTAACTGGAATAAAAAATAAGACCATGGAAACATTTGCATCAGATGTAGAAGCATTAGACGCGCTGAAGGATAAATACAACGCGTTGAAATTCGAAATTCAAAAGGTAATGGTCGGTCAAGACGAAGCCGTGCGCGATGTTATTATTTCAATTTTAGGAAATGGTCACTGTCTGCTTGTAGGTGTTCCCGGATTGGCTAAAACCCTTTTGGTGAATACTCTTTCGCAAGTTCTGGGTTTATCTTTTAATCGCATTCAATTCACGCCCGACTTAATGCCGAGCGATATCATTGGTTCTGAAATTTTAGATGAATCGCGTCAGTTTAAATTCATCAAGGGTCCTTTGTTTTCAAACATTATTTTGGCAGATGAGATTAACCGTACGCCGCCAAAAACGCAAAGTGCTTTGTTAGAAGCTATGCAAGAGCGTCGCGTAACAGCAGGTGGTGTAACACACGTTTTGCCTTCACCATTTTTCGTTTTAGCAACACAAAACCCCATTGAGCAAGAAGGAACCTATCCTTTGCCAGAAGCGCAATTAGACCGTTTTATGTTCAACATTTGGGTCGACTATCCAACCTTGGAAGAAGAGTTGGTTATTGTAAGACAAACCACATCAGGTGTGACTCAAACGCTTTCTCCCGTTATTTCATCAGAAGAAATTCAGTTCTATCAGCAGCTCATTCGTAAGATGCCGGTTCCAGATAATGTTATTGAGTACGCTGTTCGCTTGGTTGCGAAGACACGTCCGAACAGAGAGAACGCAGATCCATTGGCGAATCAATATTTAAGTTGGGGTGCCGGTCCGCGTGCTTCACAATTCTTAATTGTTGGTGCGAAGGTGAACGCCGCGCTGAACGGAAAGTACAGTCCAGACATTGAAGATGTAAGAGCCGTGGCTTTGCCAATTCTTCGTCACCGTATCGTTCGCAACTACAAAGCTGAAGCAGATGGTTATTCTGTAGAGAAGATCGTTTCACAACTGCTTTAATTCTTTTCCGGGGTGCGCATTGCCATTAATACCCGACTGCTTATTCCAGGAAAATTGGAAGGCATTGGCCGATTCACTTTTGAGACTATTAAGCGATTGGCGCATCGATTTCCAGAGCATGAATTTCATTTGCTCAGCGATCGTAGGAGTGATGAACTTTGGCAATTCGGAAAGAATGTTTTTCAACATCGCATATTTCCTCCTGCACGCAGACCCTGGTTATTCGACTGGTGGTTCGATCACAGCGTTCCGTTCAAATTGAAAAAAATAAAAGCGGATATTTTTATTTCTCCAGATGCACACGCGTCTAGAAGATGCCCAATACCGCAGCTCACTATTATACACGACATTAATTTCGTTCATTTTCCCGAGTTCATGCCGAAGCGTTACGCGAAGTATTGGAATGAACGAACGCCTGATTTTGTGAAGTTGAGCACACGACTTGCAACAGTAAGTGAATTTAGTAGAAGAGATATTTCTAACACCTTCAACGTTTTGGAATCCACTATTGACGTGCTTTGTAACGGGATAGATCACACGTTTGTACCTGTTGAAGAACAAAAGAAGCAAGTCATTCAAGATAGATTTTCGCAGGGAAAAAAATACTTCTTGTTTGTAGGATCTCTTCACCCAAGGAAGAATGTGCATCGTGTGGTTGAAGCGTTCAATGAATCGGTTCAGAGTGGAGTAGAATCAAGTCTTCTTATAGCAGGAAATAAATTTTGGAACTACCCTGAACTGGATACTGCACTAGCTAAAATCAATGACCGAACGAACATTCGGTTTTTAGGGCATGTGCACACTGCCGATCTTCCAGTATTGATGTCGGCAGCGGAAGGGCTTATTTTTCCAAGTCTCTACGAAGGATTCGGAATTCCGTTGATTGAAGCGGAAGCATGCGGAGTTCCCGTAGTTGCTTCGAAAGGAACAGTGATGGAAGAGGTTTCAAACGGATCTGCGTTCTTCGTGAATCCGATTGAAATAGACGAAATAGCCGATGCTATTGTAAAGATTGAGCAAGGACAGCGAAACCCCATCATGCGCGAACATACCTACACGTGGGACAAAGCGGCCGAGCTCTTGTGGGAGAGCATTCAACAAACCCTTCAACACAAAAAGTAAAATGCTCTTCAATTCCATTGAGTTCTTTTTATTTTTTCCCATTGTAACAGCGTTGTATTTCTTACTGCCTCATCAGTGGCGTTGGCTCATGCTTCTTCTAGCAAGTTGTGTGTTCTACATGTTTTTTGTCCCGGCATACATTTTCATTTTGTTGGCTACCATTTTAGTTGATTATGTAGCTGCCATTCAAATTGAAAAAAGATCAAAGCCCCATGCGCGACGGTGGTTAATTGGAAGTATTATTAGCACCTGCTTAATTTTAGCGGTGTTCAAGTACTTCAATTTTTTCATAGATAATTTCAACGGTATTGCCAATTTAATCGGATGGAACTATTCGTTGAATACGCTTAGCATTCTGCTGCCCATAGGGCTTTCCTTCCACACCTTTCAGAGTTTAAGTTATGTGGTGGAGGTCTATCGTGGCAACCAAAAGGCAGAACGACATTTCGGAATTTACTCGCTGTATGTCATGTTCTATCCGCAATTGGTTGCTGGACCCATTGAACGTCCGCAAAATGTGTTGCACCAATTTTACGAGAAGCATTCGCTCAATTATTTAGATGTGTCGAAAGGCATGCAGCGCATCGTTTGGGGAATGTTCAAGAAAGTGGTTATCGCAGACAACCTTGCGCAATTTGTATCGCCCGTGTATGAGCACGCTGGCGCGGTTTCTTGGATGTATTTAGCCATTGCGGTAGTGT
>JBIKVX010000073.1:0-8657 GCA_044356625.1 Flavobacteriales bacterium
AGCTGTTGGAAAGCATAAGATTACATCTTCTTATAAAGTTGATGCTTCTATGAGTGATGACTTTAGGGCTGAAGCGATTTGGGCGGCCATCCTAACGTTATTGTTGGTAGGTATCTATGTTGTGTTCCGTTTCCGTAAGATTGACTTTGCAATTGGAGCAACGGTAGCGTTGTTCCACGATGCATTAATGGTAATCTGCGCGTTCACGTTGTTGAACGGATTGGTTCCATTCACATTGGAAGTGAATCAAAACTTCGTCGCTGCTATCCTAACTGTAATCGGTTACTCGATTAACGATACCGTTGTAATCTTTGACCGTATTCGTGAATACTTCCGTGAGCGTCGCAATCCTGAATTGAAGTCTACTATCAACGACGCATTGAACAGTACTCTTGGTCGTTCAATTAACACGTCTATGACGGTGTTATTGACCTTAGGTGTAATGTTCATCTTTGGTAGCGATGACATTCGTGGATTCATATTCGCAATGATCATTGGAGTAATTAGTGGGGTATACTCTACCTTATTCATTGCAACTCCGATTGTAGTAGATATGCGTAAAATGTTTGGAAAGAAAGAAGCGAAATAACATCGCCTTAGAATACTTTGAAAGTGCCGGGATTTTCCCGGCATTTTTCTTTGAATGAAGTTGAACAAGGTTACCTTTGCAACATGAGTACCGGTGAGATTCTTATGATTTTGTTTATCTATCTTTTGCTTTTCGGAGCGAAAGGTGTGCCGTCTATCGCACGCACATTGGGCAAGACCATGTATCAGTTTCGCAACGCCGCAAAAGATGTTCAAGATGAAATATTGAAGAGCGCCGACGACATGCGCAAGCAAGCGCGCGCAGAAATTCCTTTGGATCAGTTGATGAATGACGAAGAGCCGCAAGCGCCTGTTCGTCCCGCACAGCCTTTAGCATCGCCTATTCAAGAAGAAACGAAAACAATTCCTGCAGATGATGTTCAGCCAGGAGCAACTGTATAGTTCAAACGGAGAAGAGCTTATTCTTCATCATAACGTTTTCCATTCCTTTTCCATTCAAGATTTTCTTTCATTGCCGTGGCAACAGAATACCATTCGTGTATTCGGAAAGGAGCATTTAGAACCGCGCTTAACCTGTTATTTCGGCCCGGCTTATACCTATTCGAATGTGCAATTGAAAGCGATGGAATTTCCACCGATTCTTTTCCAACTAAAAAAAGAAATTGAACATTTAGCGCAAGTGGAATTTAATGCTGTCCTCTGCAATTACTACAGAGACGGGCAAGACAGCATGGGGTGGCACAGCGATAATGAGAAAGAAATGGATTCTAAAGCTATTGCATCGGTTTCCATTGGAGGTGAGCGAGTGATTAAATTCCGATTACGAAATGACGAAAAGAAGTTGGCCTTCAACCTGCCACATGGCTCGCTTTTGTTGATGAATAATTTCCAAGAGAATTGGCAACATTCGATTGGAAAAGTGAAGTCTGCTTTCCCCCGAATAAACTTTACGTTTCGAAAGATTAATTGTTAGAGGGAAGAGGATATTCGGTGTCACCTTGTTTTTCACTTTGTTCTTATCTTTGCACCCTATGAGTTTGGCCAACAAAGCAGCGGTGAATGATACCGCAAAACAAATGTTGCTCGACGACTACTTTTTGGCTTGTTTAAGTCGTGAAGCTTCGTTGTTGGGAAGGAAAGAAGTTCTTACCGGAAAAGCCAAGTTTGGTATTTTCGGTGACGGAAAAGAATTGGCGCAAATTGCCATGTCCAAACAATTTCAAAATGGCGATTGGAGATCTGGTTACTACCGCGATCAAACATTCATGATGGCCATTGGTCAATTGACCGTTCAGCAATATTTCGCGGCGTTATATGCGCATACAGATACAGAGAAGGAACCTTCTTCGGGTGGAAGACAAATGGGCGGGCACTTTTCTACGCGGACGTTGGATACAAATGGAAATTGGAAGAACGTGATGGAGATGAAAAACTCTTCATCAGATATTTCTCCAACAGGCGGACAAATGCCGCGTTTGTTGGGATTGGCGCAAGCCTCGAAATATTACAAAGCGAATACTGCTCTTCATTCAAGAACTCAATTTTCGAATAAAGGAAATGAGGTAGCCTTCGGAACAATAGGCGATTCAAGCACTTCAGAAGGTTTGTTTTGGGAAACCATGAACGCATCTGCTGTATTGGGCGTGCCCATGTGCATGTGTGTTTGGGACAACGGATGGGGAATTTCGGTTCCGAAAAAATATCAGACAGCGAAAGAAAGTATCTCTGAATCGTTAAGCGGAATGCAAAGCGAGCCGGGTGCAGGAGGAATAAAAATATTCAAGGCGAAAGGTTGGGATTATGCAGAGTTGATGCTCATGTTCGAGAAGGCGGTGAAGCATTCGCGTACGCATCACCAGCCTGTTTTAATTCATGTTGAAGAATTAACACAGCCGCAAGGGCACAGCACCAGCGGATCTCACGAACGTTACAAGACGAAAGAGTTGTTGGAGTGGTATGAAGAATTCGATTGCATTGTGCAATTCGGAAAATTCTTGATAGAAAAAAATGTTGCGAAGCAAGAGGAGCTGGATGAATTGCGCTCGAAAGCAAAAACGCAAGCACGCAGCGAGCAACGCACGGCATGGGATGAATTCCGCGCGCAAATTCAGGCCGACGTGAATGCGGCCATAGCTTTGCTCGAAGCAGCCGGGCAATCAGAAGCAGCAGCATCGTTGAAGAACAACGGCGAAGCCATTCGCAAAGATATTTTCGAAGCCATTCGAAAAGTATTGCGCACGGTTCGTGGACAGCACTCAGTTGAAATTCAAAATATAAAAAATTGGTTAGCTGCTGCGCAAGAGCGCATGCACAAGGCTTACAGCAGCGAGCTATACAGCGACCGTAATGATTTAGATCGTTCTGTTTCTATTCAGTATGCAAGCGATGCAGAGATGGTAGACGGACGCGTTGTCCTTCGCGATTTTTGGGATGCGAAGTTGGCAGAAATGCCTGAGGTTTTAATCTTCGGAGAGGACGTGGGAAAGATTGGTGGAGTAAACCAAACGTGCGAAGGACTTCAAGATAAATACGGAGAATTGCGCGTGACCGACACAGGTATTCGCGAAGCAACAATTGTTGGACAAGCGATTGGTTTGGCTATGCGCGGACTTCGTCCGGTTGCAGAAATTCAGTACTTAGATTACATCTATTACGCGCTTCAAATTATGCGCGACGATTTAGCATCGGTTCGTTATCGTTCGGCTGGCGGACAAATGGCTCCGGCAATCATAAGCACACGCGGACATCGTTTGGAAGGTATCTGGCACAGCGGAAGCCCTATGGGTGCTATCATTAGCAGTGTTCGCGGAATGGTGGTTTGTGTTCCAAGGAACATGACCCAAGCTGCGGGTATGTATAATAATTTGTTGAAAGGAAACGATCCTGCACTTGTTGTAGAATGTTTGAACGGTTACCGCAAGAAGGAAAAAATGCCGAGCAATCTTTCTGAAATGGTTGTTCCTATTGGTGTTGCAGAGGTGGTGAAAGTGGGAAGTGATATTACTGTTGTTTCATACGGAAGTACGTTGCACATGTGTTTGAATGCTGCCGATGAGTTAGCGAACATGGGAATTTCGGTAGAAGTGGTAGATGCGCAAACGCTTCTTCCTTTTGATACTACTGGTGTTTCAGCATCGAGCGTTCAGAAAACAAATCGTTTGGTTGTGATAGACGAAGATGTGGAAGGAGGAGCTTCTGCTTACTTGTTAGATCAGATCATTAACAAACAAGGTGCTTTCAATTACTTAGACGCCCAGCCGATTACAATTACTTCAAAGCCGCATTTACCTGCTTATTCAACAGATGGCGATTACTTCAGTAAGCCGTCTGTTGACGATATTGTTGAAGCTATTTATGCGGTTATGTCGGAAGGAAATCCTGTGAGATTTCCGAGGATTTAGAAATCATAAATAATTCCAAAAGCAGGAATAATACTTCCGTTCACATTCGGAATAAGAATAGGAATTCCGTTGCTGCCGTCTGCACGTAAAGCTTGTCCGTCTGTGGTTGCGAAACCGCTATTGTCAGAAGTACGCTGAAACGAATATAGATCTTGTGTGTAGCTCTTCGCGTTCGTTACGTTTTGAATGTCCAGGAAGAAATCGAGTGAAGATTTCTTGAAGTTAATCTTCTTGTCGATACGAATGTCTAATTGATTGAAGACCGGCAACCGCTGACTGTTTAACTGTGTGTAATCGAACGATCCTGTTCCTGAAGTAACATAATTCAATTGAGAAGAGGTCAAGTCGTAAGGTGTGTAAGGCGCGCCACCCGCGAGTCTGTATTTCACTCCAAGCTCATATCCCTTTTTGAATTTCTTTCCGAAAATAACTGAAACCAAATGTCTGTTGTCCCATGCTGAAGGTGCGTAGGTTCCTGAAGCTCCCGTGAATTCGCTCTTGAAGAACGTATATGAAGCAGTTAAGAAATACGACTTCGTGAATTTTTGTTGAAGGAACAACTCGAAACCGTATGCACGTCCTTCTCCGTTTGAAGTCACGCGTTCATTGCCAATGGCGCCATACACAGAACCTTGATTCGCCAATGAAACTCCCGTGATGAATGAAACCGGATAGTTGCTGTATTGCTTGTAAAATCCTTCAGCCGTAATTCTCAAACTGTTTTTCGGAAGGAATTCGAATCCATAAACGTAGTGATCGCACAAGATGTAATTGCTGTTTCTGTTGATTGAATTTCCATCTTGTTTGAATCCAAGAACGGTGTAAACCGGAAGCTTTGCATATCTTCCAATAGAGGCGTTCATGTTCCACTTCTCGTTAATGGCGAAAGATGCCGCCAAACGAGGAGAGAGCGCGTTTAGCGGATTGTTTCCCGTTGTGGTGAACGAGTTCATATCGGTGCGAATACCGCCCGTTAATGAAAGCCTTTCGTTCCATGCTTTTTTATTTATGGAAAGGAACGCACCGTAACGCGCGAAGTCGATTGCGTTGTAGAAAGAAAGGTTTAGTTGAGGAACAATAACGGTTCCTGTGCTATCTGAAACTGCTGGAGCAATTCGAGTAAAAAAGTCGTTGTTGTATTTCACGTATTGCGCAGACAATCCGTAAACGACTTTCCAATCGCCGAAGAACTGATTCACTTCCCAACGTAATTTGTTTTCGATTTCTTGGCTAACGCTTTTCAATGTTCTGCGCGATTCATTTCCAACATCATTGTCCTCGAAACGATCGAGTCTGTTTTCGAACATGTTTCGACTTAAACTTAAATTGTAGTAACCGTTTTCAAGGGTGTGTTTCAGGGTGAAGCCAACGGTGTAGTTCCATTGATTAATGGTCGGTGTTGCGCGAATGATATACTCTTTCGTTGGATCGGAATTCTTAGGAACTCCAAACGTGAATTCATCAATTGCACCTAAACCGATTGCGGTTAATGTGGTTTTCTTATTGAGTTGGGTATTTATCTTGTATTGAAAATCCCAATAGTTCGGACGAATCGGAAGATCGATAAGTTCAAAGAAGTATTGCAAATACGAACGACGAACAGACGCCAGGAACGTTGTGTTTTTGCCAATTGGACCTTCCAACGTACCTGCGACTTCTGTGCTTGAAATTCTTCCGTTTCCTTTTACTTGCTGAGCGTTTCCGTTTCGTTGTTTGAATTGAAGGACAGAGGAAAGTGCATTGTCGTATTTCGCGTTGAAGCTGCTGCTGTTCAGCGTAGCTGTTTCAATGAAGCTTACATTGATTATACCCTGTGGCCCGCCAGAAGACCCCTGTGTACTGAAGTGATTGATTTGCGGAACTTCGATTCCATCTAAATAATAAATGTTTTCGCTGGGAGCTCCTCCACGAATAAGAAGATCGTTTCTTTCGCCAGCACCAGACAATCCGCCTACTCCAGGAAGTGCTTGAATTACTTTCGAGATATCGAAGTTTCCTCCGGGATTGCTTCGAATTTCTTCTGCCGTAAGGCTTTGCACACTAAGTGGCGTCTCTGTTGCTTTCCCGTAAGTGTAACGCTTTATCTCGAGCGTATTCATTTGCTCGCTGCTTCGTTCTAATTCAACCGAAAATGTGTTTGTGTTTCCATTTGTGACAACAACGTTGAAGAGTTCTGCAGGGAGGAAATTCAAAAAAGAAACTGTAACGTTATAAGTGCCTGGCTGAATTTTTTCAATGGAGAATTTTCCATTTGCATCTGAAATCGCACCCAATGCAGTGTTCTCTAACTTAACAATGGCACCGACTAGCGGAGTTTGGGCATTTTTGTCAATGACTACACCAGAGATACTTCCGTTTTGAGCGGAAGCGAATGAACATGCGATGAGGGCAATGAAAAAGAGAGTAGAACGCAACATGATTTTCCTAAGTTTAATTTCAAAACAAAGGAAATACAGAATTGTTTATCCGCGAACAAATAACCAACCGATGCCTTTTCCAATACCAACGAAGAGGTAGCCGAGCGGTCCTAGTTTTTGTTTTTGATTCACGTTAACGGTAAGGGTTGAAAAGCGAACGTCATGTTCCATCTTAATGACTTGTCCGCGCAGCTGATCAATCTCTGTATTCAAGCGTTCCAGTTCTTTTTCCACTTTCAATGCGGCTTCTACGTTTTCTGCTTTCGCTAATAATTCGAGGTAGCGTGTGCGTGCTTTTTCGGCATTGTCGAGACGAATTTTAATATCGGCGTAATTGTCTGAAACATCAGTGGTAGATACGCTTTTGCGGGTAAGCTTTCCCAATTTCGAAACTTGCGCAACGGTGCCGTCTAATTTTTCAGATTCAATGCGAATGGTAATTTGGTAGTTGCTTTTGCTAACAACGTATCCTTTTTGTTCTTCAGCAATGCGCGAGATTTGAGAAATGGTAGAGTCTGAATTTTTTACGGTTAATCCCATGTTCGCGTTGTACACCAACATCTTCGGACCGCTGTATTCTGATTTTGAATTGAAGTCGCTGTAGCTTTTTCTTTCTTCCTTATCGTAAGTGGCGTTGGCGTATAGAGCGTCTGCCTGGACTTCAAAAGCTCCGTTGGTATTGTTGTCGTACTCGTAAGCTGCCGATTTTTCGTAGGCGCAAGAAGTGAGAAAAGTCGAAGCAAATAGAACAGTTGCAAACAGAAAGGGAATACTCGTTAAACGCATGTTTTGTGTTAGTTTTGTGAAGTCTAAATTAACAAGAGAATGAAGGATTTATTGTCGCAGTACGAAAATAAGAAACCAGAAGTAGTTTTTGAATGGAATGATCCGTTTACTGAAGCGCAAGGTTGGGTAGTTATAAATTCATTGCGTGGCGGTGCCGCAGGTGGTGGAACCCGCATGAGAGTGGGATTAGACAAGCACGAAGTATTGTCGTTGGCGAAAACTATGGAAGTGAAGTTCACGGTAAGCGGACCACAAATTGGTGGCGCGAAGAGCGGAATTAATTTCGATCCGGCTGATCCTCGCAAGAAAGAAGTGTTGAAGCGTTGGTATGCAGCGGTTACGCCGTTGTTGAAACATTACTACGGAACAGGCGGTGATTTGAATGTTGACGAGATTCATGAAGTTATTCCAATGACGGAAGATTGCGGTGTTTGGCATCCGCAAGAAGGCGTGTTCAACGGACACTTTAAGCCTACTGAAGCGCAGAAAGTAAAGCGCATTGGAAATTTGAGAAGAGGTGTTGTTAGCATCATTGAAGACGAAAAGTTTTCTCCAGATGTGAATATGAAATTTAAAGTAGCCGATATGATTACTGGCTACGGTGTTGCGGAAAGTGTTCGTCATTTTTTCGAAATATGGAAAAATGAGAAGAGTCTTGCAGGGAAGAAAGTGATTGTTCAAGGATGGGGAAATGTAGGTGCTGCAGCTGCTTTTTACATGAGTCAAGCAGGAGCTTCTGTTGTTGGAATCATTGATAGAAATGGCGGGTTGATTAACGAGAATGGATATTCTTTTGAAGAGATTCGCACGTTGTTTTTGAATCGCGTGAACAACACGTTGGTTGCTGAAGGAATGCTTTCGTTCGAAGAAATCAATGCAAGAGTTTGGGATCTTCAAGCCGATGTATTTCTTCCATGTGCGGCATCTCGCTTGGTGAGTCAAGAACAAGCAGAGCGCATGCACAAAGCAGGAGTATCTGTTATCGCTTGCGGAGCGAATGTTCCGTTTGCAGATCAGCAAATTTTTTACGGACCTATTTCGGAATGGTGCGATGCACACTTTAGTGTCGTTCCAGATTTTATTTCGAATTGCGGAATGGCGAGAGTTTTCGCTTACTTGATGAGCGATTCAGAGGTTGATTTATCTGATGAAGGAATCTTCTCTGACACTTCGAAAATTATTGGTGAAGCGTTGAAAAATGTTCATCAGCAAGGAAGCGAAGAACAGTTCGTTTCGAAGCACGCGTTTGAAATTGCATTAAAAAAACTAGTTTAAAATGATCTATTTACAAGCCGCACCGGGAGGAGCAACCTACGAGAAATCGTTGGATTTAATTGGACTTATCTTCAAGGGAGGATGGGTTATGGTCCCACTTTTATTGCTTTCGATTTTAACGATTGTCATCGTGATTGAACGTTACCTTTTTCTAGGGAAACAAGGTGTTGGGAAGAAGAACAATTTCGAGAATTTTTTGGCGGCGTTGAAGGTTGGAAACAATACAGAA
>JBIKVX010000107.1:0-6673 GCA_044356625.1 Flavobacteriales bacterium
TTTATATGCTGTTTATTCGATTGCGACTGCTTCGCGAGGGCGATTTCACTTTACCACCAGGTTTCAAGAATTAAGTCGCAAATTGCGACTTCATTGTATTCCATTCGGTATTACTCAGTTGAAAACAAAATTCTTTTGGAAAACGTGAAATATTTCTTTTGACTTGTTCATTGATTCTTTTGGTATCTGCATGAAAGATAAATGCGAGATCACTGTCTAACATTACCTGCTCATCGTCATTGGATGTCTCAAATTGTGACTTCCAATTTCACAGTTGCAAATTGTGACCTTGAACTTCCCCCCCAGCTTCACTGGGGGCATTTCGGATGCCGCTCGCAGAGCGAGCTCGGGTGAAGTTTCAATTACGCATTAAGCACAAAGCAGTTCCAATTACACAGTAGGAATAAACCTTCGGTTTTCCCATGACAAAGTTCCTATGTCATTCGACGAATTTTACAACCCCATCTCCAACTCTTTTTTGATTTTTATTAGAATGAGAAACAGAATGAGAAACAGAATGAGTGGTGTTGCGTGAGGGATAGCAGTGGAAAGCCCAAAATGCCCTTCGGACGAATGTTTTCAACGAATGCCTGCGGCGAATGTCTTCGACTGACTAGTCAATAAATTAGTTCCAACAACGAAGTTAAAACAACGAAGTTCCAACAACGCAGTTCAAACAACGTAGTTCCAACAACACAGTTCCAACAACGAAGTTCTAACAACGTAGTTCCAACAACATAGTTCAAACAACGTAGTTCAAACAACGCAGTTCTAACAACGAAGTTCATTGACAAATGTCATAGCCTCTATTGAGCGCACTCATTTCCATTTAGCAAGGATTATCGGAATTTCGTGCTTTGAATAAAAGAGCATGACCGTTAATCCCAATACTACCGTGAATGAACTTATGTGCCAGTTTGCTGAGCACTTCCCATTCCTGCGCCTAGCGTTGTCTGAAGGAAATGGTTCAAAAAAACGAGTGGCTACTGAAAACGACTTCGCTCTGAAAACCGGAGAAAATAGCGTTGAGATAAAATTTGAAAGCACTACCAAAGTGCGCGACTTCATTGATTACCTAGAAAAATTACTCGGCTGGAAAGTGCAAATTCTGCGCAGCAGCGGGAAACTATATATTGAAACCTCCGTGACCGATCAATGGACACTCGATAGACAAAATCAGGAAGGCGCAGAACTCTCTAGCAACTTGTAACCATGGCTGCCCTCTGCTTCCACTGCGGCGAAGCTTGCGACAAAGAACTTATTGTTCAGGCCGAAAAAAACTACTGTTGCAACGGATGCCTTCAAGCACGCATGCTCATAGACAATTCTATTCTGTGCGCACCCGATGACGAAAACTTCGCTCCCGATATAAATAGCAAACGCAATTGGGAAGAACTCGACATTCCCACCATTGCGAAACGATTCATTATCTACGAAGATGCAGATGTTAAACACGTGCGCTTCACCCTTTCAAACATTCATTGCGCTTCGTGTGTGTATGTGCTGGAACACCTGCACAAACTGGAACCAGGCATATTAAAGACCGAGGTGCACTTCGCTGAAAAAACCATTCGCATGGTTATTCGCAAAGAGGTGCCTCTTTCGAAAGTAGCCAGACAACTGGCTCTCGTAGGATACGCACCCGATATTGAGTCGGTAGAATCTACTTCTTCCGAAACGGAGAAATCGCGCAAATTCAGATTGCGCGCATTGGTCATAGCCGGATTCTGCTTCGCGAACATCATGCTCTTCAGCATTCCAGAATACATGGATCTTGAAATGAAAAACGATCCCGATTTCGTTTACTTCTTTCGAACCATCAATGTCCTTCTTTCCCTCCCCGTCTTCTTCTACAGCAGCCTTGAATTCTATCGCGGTGCACTAACCGGCATTCGAAATAAATTCATGCATCTCGATTTCCCTTTGGTGATAAGCCTTTGCGTGGCCTATTCAAGAAGTCTTTACGAAGTCATTTCAAATACAGGTTCTGGTTATTTCGATTCGTATTCAGGTATTGTGTTCTTCATGCTTATTGGACGACATTTTCAAGACCTTCGAACCGATAAATTGGGATTCTCGAAATCGTTCAAGAGCTACTTCCCCATTGTTATTTCAACCAAAAGAGGAAGCGCCTTCCAAAACATTCCATTGGCCGAAGTGCAAGAACAAGACGAAATTGAAATTCATAACCAGGAAGTCATTCCTGCCGACGGTATCTTATTGAACGAAGAAGCCGAACTCGATTATGCCTTCGTAACCGGAGAGTCCGATCACAAGACCATTCTTCGCGGAGTCACTGTTTATGCCGGCGCGCGCAATTGCAGCGGTAACATTCGCATTCGCGTGGAAAAGGTTATGGAAGACAGCCACCTCGGTTTGCTTTGGAACAAAGAAGCGCGCAAAGAAGAAAACGCCGAACGACAAAGCTTCACGCATGTCGTGGCGAAATGGTTTACGCTGTTCCTCTTGGTTATGTCGTTCGGAGCATTTCTCATTCTCTACCCTTCCGACCCGAACAAAGCCTTCCGCGCCTTAACCACCGCGCTCATTGTGGCTTGTCCATGCGCGCTGCTGCTCTCACACACGTTCACCACAGGAACGGCATTGCGACTTTTGGCACAAGGAAAATTGTTGTTCAAGAATAGTTTCGTACTTGATAAGCTCGCCACTATGCAGGCGTTTTATTTCGATAAAACAGGAACAATTACCGACACGCATCAAGTGCAAGTAAAATACACGGGCGAAGCTCTTCAACCCGAAGAAAAATATACATTCGGAGAATTGCTAGCCTCTTCCCTTCACCCCATTAGTCAATCTTTGTTGAGGGAATTTCCGCGTAACGAACATTGCACCCTTTCTGAATTTGAAGAGAAACCGGGAATAGGAACTTCGGGAAAGGTAAACGGTATTTTTTTTGAATTGAAAAAGAATAACGCTGGGCCCGGAACCGCTCTTTGGATCAACGGAAAATGGCGTGGCGTCTTCCACCTAGAATTTGAAATTCGAAGTGGAATGAAGGATATGCTTCAACAAATAAAAAAAGGAAACAAGTTGGGATTGCTTTCCGGCGACAGCAATGCCGACGATTTGCGCATGCGTAAACTCTTTCCTTTTGGAAGCGAACTGGTCTATCAATTAAGTCCAACTGACAAAGCGAAGGGTATTGCTACAATGGAAAAAACAACGCGATGCGCCTACGTGGGCGATGGATTGAACGACACCGGTGCACTGCAAGAAGCGAGTGTGGGAATTTCCATAAGCGATGCGCATCAGCGCTTCACGCCAGCAGCCGATGTTTTAATTCCTGGAGAACTTCTTAAAAACTTACCGGCAATTGTCAGCTATGCGAAGGCGTGCAGAAGAATTGTATTTTTCAGTTTCGGACTTTCATTGCTTTATAATGTTATTGGATTGTCTTATGCCCTAACGGGAAATCTCTCTCCGCTTGTTGCTGCGGTACTCATGCCTGTGAGCACCTTCACCATTATTCTCTTCACTTCAACTGCAACGCGCAACGCTTACAACAGGACCTTGCGTGACAAAAATCATGAGGCACTTTGACGCACCTCATAACTCGAAAAGAGTCGTAGAAATATTTTTGAAGTCGAGAAAAATAGCCAATTCATGAGTGTTATTTATTTACTTATCGGAATCAGTTTACCGCTTGCAATGGGCTTTCTCATTGTGTTTTTGCGTAATGCAAAGCGTGGTCAATTCGATGATTTAGACACTCCGGCTATGCGCATCTTATTCGAAGAAAAACCTATAACTCAAACAGAAATAAAAACCGAAGAACAGTCTAAATGAATACGGAAACTTTTTACTACGACAACAAAATTGTAAAGCAATTTGCCATTGCCACTGCCATGTGGGGACTGGTTGGAATGCTGGTGGGATTAACCATTGCCTTGCAAATGGTTTGGCCATTTTTGAATTTTAATATTCCACAAACAACCTTCGGACGTCTGCGTCCGCTTCACACCAATGCGATCATCTTCGCGTTTGTTGGAAACGGAATTTTCATGGGTGTTTACTATTCGCTGCAACGCTTAACGAAGGCGCGCATGTTTAGCGACTTATTGAGTAAGATTCACTTCTGGGGATGGCAGTTGATTATTGTCTTGGCTGCATTGTCTTTGGTAATGGGCTACACAACAGGAAAAGAATACGCCGAGTTGGAATGGCCGCTTGATATTTTAATCACTTTAATTTGGGTCATCTTCGGGGTGAACATGTTCGGCACGTTAATTAAGCGTCGCGAAAGACACTTGTATGTTGCCATTTGGTTCTTCATTGGAACATGGGTTACTGTTGCCATGCTTCACATCGTGAACAGCATTGAACTTCCTGTTTCATTAACGAAGAGTTACTCCTATTATGCGGGTGTTCAAGATGCCTTGGTGCAATGGTGGTACGGTCACAATGCGGTTGCATTCTTTTTAACCACTCCATACTTGGGATTGATGTACTACTTCATTCCGAAGGCGGCTAATCGTCCGATTTATTCGTACCGACTTTCTATTATTCACTTCTGGGCGTTGATCTTCATTTACATCTGGGCAGGTCCGCACCACTTGTTGTACACCTCTCTTCCAGATTGGGCGCAAAGTATGGGAACCGTGTTTAGTATTATGCTTCTTGCTCCGTCTTGGGGAGGTATGATTAATGGATTGCTTACGCTTCGGGGCGCTTGGGACCGTGTGCGTGAAAGCGCAGTGTTGAAGTTCATGGTGGTTGCCATTACTGCTTACGGTATGGCCACTTTCGAAGGACCTATGCTTTCGTTGAAAAACGTAAATGCTATTTCTCACTTTACAGACTGGACCATTGCACACGTGCACGTAGGCGCCTTGGGATGGAACGGATTCTTAACCTTCGGTGTGTTGTATTGGATAATTCCACGTATGTGGCAAACAGATCTTTACTCGAAGAAATGGGCGAATTGGCACTTCTGGATTGGAACCCTTGGTATTTTATTGTACGCCATTCCTATGTATTGGGCGGGTTGGATGCAGAGTAGCATGTGGAATGAATTCACTCCCGAAGGACAATTGCAATATCAGTTTTTAGAAACGGTGCAAACCATGCGACCGTTCTATATGGCTCGTTCATTAGGCGGATTGCTCTATTTAATTGGTGCAATTATCATGGTGGTGAACTTGGTGAAAACAGCGAAGCAAGGCGTGTTCTTGGCTCAAGAAAAAGCTGAAGCCGCACCGCTTGAAAAAGCACGCATCACAGGAAACGAACACTGGCACCGTGTTATTGAAAGAAGACCGCTTCAAATGTTGGTATTCGCCTTAGTGCTTGTTGCCATTGGAGGTGTTATTGAAATGATTCCAACTTTCTTGGTGAAGGAAAACATTCCAACTATAGCCGCTGTGAAGCCCTATACACCGCTCGAATTGGAAGGACGCGACATATACATTCGTGAAGGATGTTACACCTGCCACTCGCAAATGATTCGTCCGTTCCGTTCTGAAACAGCGCGCTACGGCGACTATTCAAAAGCAGGTGAGTTCGTTTATGATCATCCGTTCCAATGGGGCTCGAAGCGCACCGGACCAGACTTGGCCCGTGAAGGAACTGGAAGTTTGAAGCGAATGGACAGCTGGCATTACAACCACATGATGGATCCAGCGTCTATCTCTACCGGATCTATAATGCCTCGCTACCCTTGGTTGTTCGAAGACAAAATTGACTTCGAAGAAATTACAAATAAGATGGAAGCCATGCAAACGTTGGGTGTGCCCTATACCGATGCGGACATTGCTGCTGGGGCCGATAGTGCTCGAAGACAAGCACAGCAAATAACAAACGGATTGATGCCCGAGTTCAAGCAAAACCAATTGTTAACGAGCGATGAAGGCCTTCAACCCGATCATGAAATCTTAGCGCTTATCGCCTATTTACAGCGCTTAGGAAGAGACGCAGCACCTGTTCAACAATAAAACTGAAGTAAGATGAAATTTATAAACTACCTCGAATCCATCACAGATGTAAGCATCTATCCTCTTACCTCGTTGTTCATTTTCATCATCTTCTTCGCAGGCGTTTCATACCGCGTGCTTCGTGAAGACAAAGCAAGTATTGAAGAACAAAAAAACATTCCATTCGATCTGTAAAAGCCATGAAAAAAGCTACAACCACATTAGGAATTCTTTTGCTTGCAGGAACACAAGCATTCGCCCAAACCGTTACCACTGCTGCAAATGTCAACACCGCTACACCCGTGGCAGTAAGCAATTATTCACCCTACCAAGATCCTGTTTTTTACGGACTCATCTTGGTAGCAACCATGCTCTTGATATACATTCTTCAGCTACAGGGTGTTTTGAAAGCCGTTGCAAATAAGGCGAAGCGAGACAAGCAAAAACAATCGCGTCAATGGCCGACAACCATTTTAATTATTCTCATTTACTTTGGATCTTCAAATGCTGCATCTGCGGCAACTGGAGATCAAATGTTGAAATTCCTTCACGACGGATTTGGAAACACTCCCTTCAATGCGCTGTTCACACTTATAGTCATTGAATTGTCCGTGGTGTTGTATTTCAATCGTATGATTAAGTATTTAACTACTGATTTTATTGGATTGAAGGAAGGAGCGCCTGAGGCACTTCCTGAGCGCGTAGGCCCTTCCTTCTGGATCAAGTTCCACCAGTCGGTTGAA
>JBIKVX010000074.1:0-8356 GCA_044356625.1 Flavobacteriales bacterium
ACATCTAAATAGTAATTTGAAAATGTAAGTCCTTCGTCAATTGAATTGTTGCAATTGTCGTCGATACTGTTACAAAGTTCAGAAGCATCTGGGCGTATTGCAGAGTTAGTGTTATTGCAATCTGTATTGTTAGTCGCGTAGCCAGCTCCCAGGTTGACACAAGAGTTTGTAGCTATTCCTGCTCCGAAGCCATCTCCGTCTGTGTCAATATAGTAATTCACGAAAGTCAATCCGTCATCAACCAAAGTATTACAATTGTCGTCAATCGAATTACAAATTTCAACAGCGTTTGGTCGAATGTTCGCATTGGTGTTATTGCAATCGGAATTATTCGTAACATAATTTCCAAAAACAGGAGTACACGAATTGATTGCTGCTCCAGCACCATATCCGTCTAAGTCGGTATCTATGTAATAGTTTGCAAACACAAGCCCTTCGTTCACTTGGCCATTGCAATTGTCGTCAACTAAGTTGCATAATTCTACAGCACCAGGTTTAATAATTGCATTCTCGTCGTTGCAATCGCTGTTGTTTGTAACATATCCCACTGGAGGAGAGCATGCACTCAAACTCGCATTCGGATTTCCAAATCCATCTGCGTCATTGTCTGCGTAATAGGTAATGAAGCTAATACCTTCATTCACGAGTCCATCGCAATCATCATCGGACGTGTTACAAATTTCAGTAGCGTTAGGATTGATATTAGCATTGGTGTCATCGCAGTCATTGGAGTTGAGGACATATCCTGCAGGAGCTGAGCAAGAGGCGAGAGGTGCATTTAGATTTCCAAAATTATCACTGTCGCTATCGGCATAGTAAGTAATTGGTAAAATACATGATCCATCATTCACCGTTGCAATGGCGGAATAGTTGCAGGCCCCTGGTATAATGCACCCACTAACGACGCAAGAACCGTCATACCAAGTTGCATTTGCATTGTAATTCGAAGACTCAGGGTATATGCACCCCGGAACATCACAAGATCCATCGTCGATATTAGCAGTTGAGAGAAAGTTATTGGCGAGTGGATTTGTACAGCCCGGAGTTTGCGCTGCGGTAAATAAATTCATGCGCACAATGGGCATTTTAGCCATGAACAATAGGCCATTGCTTTCGGGATAGCGCACGAAACTGGTTTGGGCAATCGCGGCGCCACTTCTACAAACTTTTAACGCTTGGGTGCCGACAGTGTTTCCAACCATAACAATGTAGACGCTATCGGCGTATAATGTTAGCGGTGTTGGTAGCTGAAGCGTAATGAGTTTTTGTTGTCCGAGGGCATTGATATCCCATGCATTAACGGGATACGTTACGGACGTTGCTTGTACATCCGTGAAATCGTTTTTGTAAATCTTCGCTTGTATTGTTGTGCCTATTGCGGTTCCTGGTCCAACAGCAACAGCGATGGATGTGCATTTAACGGTATTGGATCTTCCTTCGAAAATATTTCCCACTTGATACGTCTGGCCTGCATACAAAGCGCTTGGGGTAAACTCGTCTTCCATTGGGCCTTCGTCACGAGCATATTGATAATCTGTAATGAAATAATCCAGGGTGTCTCGGTTGTTACTCGGTGCCTCGTCGGTCTGCGTTTGATTGATTTGATATGTAACTCTGTAATACCCGGTTGTTACGCTTGGTGTGAAACCTGTCGTTAATGTGTAAGATGCGGTGGCGCCTGCAACAACGTTCGAATTCGCTGTTGTTTGGTTATACAAGGCCGTGTTCGCGGCATTAAGAACTTTTACATTGAGGTTGGACGCCGTCTGTGTTGCACTTCCAATATTCGTTGCTTTTGCATTGAATTTGAAGGGGACCAACATAGTTTTTGGGTAGCGGTCGTATGGTAAGTCATGAAAATCATTCGGCGGCACAGGAGAAGTGTTGCCGAATGTGGTATATCTCGTGTTGTTTATTGAGAGGTTGTTGATGCTTGGTTTGAAAACGGTAATATCATCGATGGCCCAATGATAATAACTACCCGAATACAAAAAGCGAAGTTTTACGTCGGTCTGACCAATTGCCCCTGATGGAAAAGTAGCAGATTTCCATTCTGACGTTACACCGGGAAAGTCAGATTGTGTAATCATATCAATCCATGTCGTTCCTCCATTGATGGAATACTGAACCTTAATGGTTGAACTGTAGTTGCGGAATTGTTGTTGAAAGGTTACCACTGCACCGGTTACACCTGTTAGTGAAAACGAGTTCGAAATGAGCCAAGCGGTATGTGGTCCGGGATCCGGGCCAGTTCCAAAACCGCCGCATTCATTGTCATTGTCGTCCCAATAGTTCGAATCGAAAATCATAAACCCATTGCTTTGGGTAAGTGAGTTAAAAGCAGAACTGCCGCCGGCACAAGAGCCTCTAGAAGTAATGGCGTTACTTGGAACGGTGCTTGGACCTCTATATTCCCATATGCCAATGTTTGAATTACTTCCGTTTGTCCAGGTGGTAGGAAGACCTCCAGAAAAATCCCACGAATACAAGGGAACACCCAATACTTGCGCAAACGATTGAATTTGCGAAACGCAAAGGAGCAGCAATGTAATGAAGGCGCGGTTTAGCATTTGTTCAAAAATAGGGTATCCCTATTGAACAAACAAGTTTAATAATTTCGAATTATTGAAGAATGAATTGTTAAATATTTTCAACGAATTCGATCGGGATTGTTCTTTAAAAAAGAGTCCCAACTTTTGTAATTTCCTTTAGCGGCAAGTGGCCCACTCGTTTGAAAATAATGACAGACAGCTGCGGCGACACCATCGGTAGCATCCATTTTCTTGGGCATGTCGGCTTGATTGATTTTTAAAATCTGTTGAAGCATAGCGGCAACTTGTTCCTTGGATGCATTTCCATTTCCAGTTACACTTTGTTTTATTTTCCGGGGTGCGTATTCCACAATGGAAAGTTTACGGCTGAGCGCGGCAGCAATGGCTACACCCTGAGCTCTTCCCAACTTCAACATAGATTGAACGTTTTTGCCGAAGAAAGGAGCTTCAATGGCCAACTCATCGGGATGGTATTCTTCAATAATTTCAACGCATCGAGTAAATATCTTTTCGAGTTTCAACGCGTGATCTGAAATCTTGTCCATTCGAACAACATCCATGGCCAATAAAGTCATTTTTTTATCTTCCACCCGAATAACACCGTACCCTAAAATACTAGTGCCTGGATCAATTCCCAAAATGATTCGTTCTTTTGTGCTCAAATGAATTTACTTTGAAGTTCAAAGGTAATCTGTTTCGTGAAAGACACTCCCTCCAAAATAACGATCGTAGTTCCGTTTCGGAATATTCATAATGATGATCATTCAGTTGATCCTTCGTTTTTGAACTTTTTGCATTCGTTGAAGTTGGTTTCAGAATGTCTTGAAGAGGTGATTTTGGTGAATGACCATTCGACCGATGATTCAGTCGAATATGTTGCGTCGAATATTCAATTCAACTGGAGATTATTGTCTCTTCATAAGAATGAAAACGGAAAAAAAGCTGCTCTCGAGTTAGGTATTCAGGAGGCGAAAACAGAATATATTTGGACGTTGGATTCCGATGTTCAACTTTTGAATTTCGATTCAATTCGTTTTCAAGAATTTCAAAACAATTTGAAGGAAGATTTAGTAATTCTTCCTGTTATCATGAAAACAGGAAAGCGGTTGTTGGCGATATTGCAATCAAATGAATGGCGATACATGCAATGGCTTACAAAACACAGCGCTCGACTGAAAATGCCCATGATGTGCAACGGAGCAAATCTGATTTTCAAACGCGCGGTTTTTCTGCAACACATAAATATTCACAAGTCGGTTTCTAGCGGAGACGATTTGTTTTTGATGTCACAAATTATAAAATCGAAAGGCAACATAGGTCTGAATTGGAAAGGGTTTGTTGATGTCACAATTACTCCTGTTAACACATTAAAAGAAGTATTCGCGCAACGAATTCGTTGGGCGGGAAAAACGGTAAAACTTCCAGTCACAAAATCTACTAGTTTGCATTTTATCTTTGCTTTTTTCAGCGCGCTACATCTTATGGCAGTGATAGGAATATTCATTCCTTCCATTCAAAAGATGAGTATGGCTTTCCTTCTACTGAAAATTAGTTTGGAAGTGATTGGCGTCCTTGGAGTATTTCCAAACAGAATGAAGGGGAAGGAAATAATTGTCCTTGTGCCGCAAATGTTACTTTATCCTTTTTTCAGTCTTTTCATCTTTATAACTAGTTTATTTTTCGTTCCGAAATGGAAGGGTAGAAGAGTAAGTTTGAAATAACCATGGAGCCCCTTTCGTCCTTTCAACGATTCCTTAAAAACAAACTGGCTTTGTCGGGTTTGATTTTCATTTTCCTTATGATTTTAGTTTCTGTTTTTGGTTCATTTTTTCGATTGGATAAAACTGAAAACGCAAATGATCAGAAATTGAATTTAGCCCTGTGCAAACCTGGATTTTCCGTGCAATATGTTTCCTTAAAATCAGATGCGAAGGAATGGTTTCCCGTCGCTAAGAGTCAAAAGTATGGAGATTCTCTTCGTGTGGAATTGTATGAAAAAAATGGTGGTGGAGAAGTTATGAATTTCGCGTTGAAAGATTTGATTGCGAGTAGCGATTCTGATATTATTTCGGAAAAGAAATTTTGGTTAGGGACCGATAAATACGGAAGAGATGTGCTCTCGCGATTAATGGCGGGTGCTTCTGTTTCGTTATTGGTAGGAACTATTGCAGTGCTTATTTCGCTGTTGCTTGGAGTAACACTTGGCTTGTGGGCTGGGTATTTCAAAGGCTGGGTAGATGCTGTTATTTCGTATTTCATTCAAGTGGTTTGGGCCATTCCTACACTGCTTTTGGTTATGGCAATTTGCTTCGCTTTTGGAACAGGATTTTGGAAAGTTTTTATAGCGGTTGGATTAACCATGTGGGTGGAAGTGGCTCGGATAACACGTGGTCAAGTCTTGGGTATTCGTGAAAAGGAATACATAGAAGCCGCGAAGGCTATAGGAAATTCCTCTTCGAGAATTATTTTCAAACACGTTTTGCCGAATGTTCTTTCACCCATAATAGTTATGTCTGCGGCGAATTTCGCGTCAGCTATTCTTATGGAAGCGGGATTGAGTTTTTTAGGACTTGGCGCGCAAATTCCAACGCCAAGTTGGGGGAACATGATTCGAGAAAGTTATTCTTATTTAACAACGGATATGGCTTATTTAGCTTTCTTACCCGGTGTATGTATCATGCTTTTAGTACTTTCGTTTATGATGGTTGGAAATGGACTGCGTGACGCTTTAGATGTTCGCGAGAATTGAAAATAATTGTTGAGATGAAATTGAAATTTATTATCACTGTTTTGTTTTTTGTTCAAGTTGTGTTCTGCTTGGCACAGCCCTCTGCATACCCCACCGGTTTTGGTTTTGCGCGCTCGGTTAGGGAAGCTGCATTGAAAACAGACTCTCCCGTTTTTCTCTCCATGCAACCATATATGCGGAGTGATTTGCCCCTTGCGAAAATGGAAGGTGAATTGAAGGATAGCGTGAAGCTTTATCACGACTTTGCGGCCATAGCGCTTCGTAAGCACATTTTCGAATACAAAGAAGGGGACGTTCACATTCGAATGAATTTTCTATACAACATTGCTGGAGGAAAAGATTTTACGGATACACTGAACTATCCGAGATCACATAGAATTATCACCAACACGAGGGGTCTATGGGTTCAGGCTGATTTTGGAGATAAGGTTTCTGTTGAGACAGGGTTTTATGAAAATCAAGAATACATGGCCAAGTACATGAAAAACTATGTAGATAGTTTAGGTGTAATTCCCGGATTTGGTCGCGATAAGGACTACACTGCAATTCGCGATGTAGTCGATTATTCCTCCTCTTTTTCCCGGATTACGGTTCAACCCTTGAAAGCATTAAGACTTCATATGGGCTATGGAAAGCATAAGATTGGAAACGGCTATCGGTCGTTGCTTTGGTCAGACGGGATGTACAATTATCCTTATGTTCAATTCGATATTACCAAAGGAAAAGTGAAGTATTCACATGTTTGGAATGTGATGCAAAGTTTGGAGCGCTTACCTTTAGGCGATACGCCAGAATCTACTTTCAGAAGGAAGGCAGGTAGTTTTTCATACCTAAGTTGGAAGCCAACGACTAAAGTTGAATTGTCCCTTTTTGAATCTGTTATTTGGAATCGATACGATTCGAATTCAATGCCGCAGTCGCTTCCTGTGAACTTTTATTCTCCTCTAATTGGAACCGGATTCACGCAGGTTAATTCAACCCGAAATAACTTCAACATAGGTGTTGACGTTGATGTTCGATTGACAAACAACATTGAAGTGTATGGTCAGGCGTATGCCGATGTGTTGGGCGATTTCAAAAATAACGGATCGCTTCAATTGGGAGTTCAGTCCTATAATTTGGGTGTTAAGAATTTTGATTTGGGGTTTGAGTATAACCGTGTTCAAAGCGATGTGTATTCCTTTTCTGCCCTATACACAGACGCAACTCATATGAATCAGACGGTAGGTCATCCGTTGAGCAATATGTATGAGTATGTCTTGCGCACGCGCTATCGCTATGGAAGATACTTTGCTCGTGTGAAATGGAATTATATTGTTCAGAATAGATTGGAAGAACGCAACGATGCGCCTGAGTTGATCAAAAGAAATTTGAAGCAGTGGGATGTGGAAGTTGGCTACTGGATAAATCCTAAAACGAATTCTGAATTTATTATTTCCTATACTGATCGAATTGATGACCGATCCAATGACTTGGTTAAACAACACGCAACTATTTTAATGTTGGGAATTCGCACCGGGTTGCATGCTGTTTATCGTGATTTTTGAATACATTTGATTCACCCTAACCTGAACCAAAATTGAAAGACATTGTCTTCGCTTTTCTAAGTGCGTTCGCCATTGTATTGGTGGCAACTCCTCCGCTTATTAAAGTGGCGAAGATGAAGCATTTGGTAGACGAACCCGGTAACGATCGTAAGCTGCACAGCAAAAGTATTCCAACCTTAGGTGGAATCTTAATTTTTGCAGCCACCATTATTTCATATTGCTTGTGGTTTCCATCTCGTGATGCCTGGGAATTGGGAGCTAACTACAATCCACTACAAGCGTTAAATGAATTCAAGTATATTTTGGCGTCTATGTTCGCTTTGTTCTTTATAGGATTAAAAGATGATATTGTAGGAGTTGATCCATTTAAAAAATTACTTGTTCATCTTTTTGTAGGCGTAACTCTTGTGGTCTTAGCAGATATTCGATTGACAGAATTTTGGGGCCTGTTTGAAGTGGATAAATTGCCTTATTGGCTGAGTGTATTGATTTCCATTTTCATATACATTGTTATCGTGAATGCTATAAATCTAATCGATGGAGTAGATGGATTGGCGGGAGGTATAGGCCTGATTGGAAGTGTAACGTTTACCCTTTGGTTTTACAGAACGGGGGATATGCCATTGGCTTTATTGGCTGTAGGATTAGCGGGGTCGCTTTTCGGATTTTTGATTTTCAATTTCCAACCAGCGCGCATTTTCATGGGCGATTCGGGTTCTTTGATTATTGGAATTTGTATGTACGTTTTGGCCATGAAACTCATTGAGTTTCCACCTTCGAAATTGTCGGTAGCTATGCAAATTGTTTCGAAACCCATTTTTGCAATGGCCATTTTGGCTTACCCGCTGATAGACACCTTACGAGTATTTTCAATTCGAATTTTAAATGGAAAATCTCCATTCCTGGCAGACAAAAACCATATTCACCACCGATTATTGGCACTGGGCCTAAAGCACTATCAGGTGTCTTTTGTTTTATACGGATATACTTTGTTTGTTATTGGAACAACGTTTTTAATGCCTGCTCAAACACCCAATATTTCTTTTTTAGTAGTTGGAAGTATTGCTGTTTTTTTAGCCTATGTGCCTTTTATGATTCCTATTCGGAATCAATTGAAGTAAGGGGTGGCATATTGCTTCACCGCTTTATCATCAATAATTTCTCCTGAAAGAATTATCAGCCGCTCAATAACGTTTCTGAATTCACGAATGTTACCTGTCCAATCGTGTTGTTGTAGTAGCTTCAATGCTGCGGGTTGAATGTTTTTCTTGGGTTGTCCGCATTCATCTGCGATTTGTTGAAGGAAATGCTCTGCCAATAAAGGAAGGTCATCTTTGCGTTCGTTTAATGAAGGAACTTTAATTACGATAACGGAAAGTCTGTGGTAAAGGTCTTCACGGAAATTACCAGCTGCAATTTCCTTTTTTAAGTCTTTGTTGGTAGCTGCTAAAATTCGAACATTTACTTTCATGTCTCTTTCTCCACCAACTCGCGTAATTTTATTTTCC
>JBIKVX010000075.1:0-8346 GCA_044356625.1 Flavobacteriales bacterium
GTCGAAACCACTCCGTCCATAGCAGTGCTCGTCGCGGTTTCCCATTGCTTTAATTCTACAATAACGGCACAATCACGTTTCTCCGCGTTTTGTCCAGTTATAATAAAATCGATACGCTTGCTCGTATTCGGAACTTGACATTCGATGCTAATCTTTGCATCATTCGGAATGGCAGAATCATCGAGCACATTCCGCATATATTGCATGGAGTTCTTCCAAGACTCGACTTCTCTTTTCCCTGTTGAACGTCCTAATTGTTTCTGAAATTTCTCATGAATGATATAATCGATCTTACTTTCACGCACATGCGCCATGAAGGTTTCTTTCGATTCTTGGTAGACGATCATGGCACTTACAACTCGTTGTATTTCGTTGCACTCCCCTTCGCCTTTTCCACCGGATACTTCTCTCCGTTCTTAATCACCTTTTCTCGAACCACCTGCTCTAAATCAAGATCGTAATGATGTCCGAGTAGAATGGCATAAGCCAGGACATCTGCTAATTCTTCTTTTACCTTTTCAATCTTGGCTTCTTCTGCGCTCTTCCAAAGAAAAGCCTCTAACAATTCTCCCGCTTCAATAGATAAAGCCACCGCCAAATCTTTCGGATTGTGAAACTGTTTCCAATCGCGTTCATCGCGGAATTGCACCAAAAGCTGCTCTAAATCTTTCAACTGTGACATAAGGAATGCTTGTCTGCGAAAGATATTTCAGAATTGGGAGATGGAAGGGGATTGTTGAAAAGTAAATACGATTTGTATAATTCTACATAAACCTTTCAAGGTTTTACTTGCATGTTATCGTAGCTCTGAGTCGCGCCTGCAGCACTACTATGGAGCTTGCAATCTGTTAGTGGATTTAGGTTTATTATATGAAAGGGGGATTTTATTACTTTCTTTTAATTTAAAATCTCGCTTTATCGTTATCAGCAGGGATTCAATACCTTGACTATAACTTGAAAAGTCCTTATTCTCGGATTCAATAAAAGGTCTTAAAATATTTTTAATGTTTTTAGTAGGGCTTTTCGCCTTTTCTTTTTTATAGTTCAATCTTTTCGTGTGCTTCACGAATTCCTGTAATGTACGCGTGTAATTTGGATCTAATGGAAATTCAATAGAGTTAAAACCAAAAAACATTAATGCGATAACGGAATCATCTAGTAAAACCTCCTTTAATTCTTCATTCCAATCACTGATTTTTTGCTTTACTTCATCAACGTCATTTTCCAATAACGACATAACTTCCATAGAATCAACTATACTTTTTAAAACTCTATTTGAAACATCATCAATATTTTCATTTGTGAAACAATCTCTTATTTCTCTCCGGTAATTTTTAAGAAGAGGAGTGTGCAGATTAATTATTTCATCGTATATCAGCTTGTTTATCCATAAACCGAACGGTGTATTTATAGAATATTTTGAGAAAATATTTTTCGGCTTAACAAAACCTCGCTCAAATTCATCAATATTAAAATAACCAGCCTTTCCAATTGAAATGGATAAATTTCCTTCCGTAAGAGCGCCTCCAATTCTATTAACTACTGCATTTGATTCAGAATTTTGTTTCAGAGGTAGGTGAAATGTTGAAACGGAGTTGAGGGTTGTGTAATCGTCTTTAAACAACATATAACCATTAGATAAAATATCATAGAGTGAATTGTAATCATCAGATCCATTCAATTTATTCTTTACTCCTTTTGCTTTTTCAAATTCGAGCAAAAATGATTCAAGTGATTTTTTATTTTTTAATAAAACACCAGTTTCAATGTTGTTGCCCAAATAAGCATTAGAGAAATTTGCAGAGGTAACTATTAAAATACCGTCACCAGATACCATTTTTGCTTCCTTAATTTCTTTATTTTTAGTAGTAATTTTACATGATCCATGAACATAGGCGATTGCCTTACCATGAAAAAAAGCATCTCTTTTATTTGGGAATGCTTTAAAGTATTTACTCCCCTTTAGATATTCAGTATTTTGATTAAAGATGTTTTTTGATAATATTAGCTCTATTTTAATATCTCTTGCTTTACATTCGTCTCTCACCTTATTTAAAATAGTTGTCTCTGAACCATTACTTCGAAATTTTTCTGCTCCGAAATAGCAAGATAAAATCTTAAGGCATCTTTTTTTTATTTTTCCGTTATTCCTAATTACTTCATCTATTTCTTCAAACAAGTAATTCAGCAAAACATTTTCCTTATCAAATATTTGAAATTCATTTTTCATACAAGATTCTTTTAATTGCCAATAACTTAAATGCAGAAGCTACAATATTTCTTCATTCAATCCAATTCAGATGGATAAGCGAAAAATAATGCTGCTTATTCGAAGATACAAAAAATATCAATACTTTTTTAATTCCATCCAAACTCCCTCTCCATAAATAGCCTAACCTCCTGCAAAGGCCTCCAGCGATACCATTTAAACTCACATTCTTCAAGGTAAACCGTGCATGGATATATCAGCTCATGTCAGCCGGCAAAGTAATTTTTCTTCTGGGCTGTTAAAGGCTGCTTGTTTTTATCGCGAAGGGTAAATTCAACTTTTCTGTTTGAGCATTAAGAGTTCTTATTTGTGGGTTCTGCTGAAAATTTGTTTTGAATTTTAATTCATGATGTGCCAGATCATTCGCATCACCAATTGTTAATACACCTTCATTATTTTGGTTCTCATACCATTGCAGAGCTTCCTTCAGCAATGAATACGTGAAGAAGCCACCTAATTCTGTATCACCACTATTTTCACCCACTGAACAGGCATAAGCGATTGCAATGCCATTGGTACTTTCAGAAATTATTTGCATATACCTATCTCTCGTATTTGGTTGGTCTAAAAGCGACTTAAAAGATAAATATTCGGGACCTGAAAAACTTGAATACTCTTCATCTATGATTTTTCTGCAAGAATCAATGATGATTAGCGCTTTAGGTGATTGAATTATTGAAATGAGTTGAGAAATAGAAATTGATTCGGTGTCGTTTATTGCAATATTCGTTTCTTTTAAGTCTTGCAAACCATGGCCAGAGAAATACACCAGCAAGAAATCAGTTTTCGTGCTTTGGAATAATTCAATCAAATTTTCAGACGGACTTTTATATAAACCCGCAATTTCTTCATCTTCCCAAGAACCCCCAATAGGAGCTTTGAGGAAGCTTACAAAGTGATGTAAATCTGTATCGACACCATTTAAGTAAGTTGCAGAATTCTTGGGTCCCGGAGAACCTATCATTATTGCTTTTCTCTTCATAATAAAATTGCCTTGTACTTCAAAATCCAAACTCCCTCTCCATAAACAATCGCACCTCTTGCAATGGTCTCCAGCGATACCATTTAAACTCGCATTCTTCAAGATAAACCGTGCATAAATATTTTAATTCATGCCAACGCAGTTTCAGCTTGTGTTTTTCAAACCGAATCTCAGAGGCCTTTTCATAATACTGACTCTGCGCGGCTTCAATAAAAGCTTCGTCCAAGCGCTTCAATTCCGATCGAATGAATGCAAGTTCTTCAGATACAAGTTGTAAGTCCATGTTTACTTCAATTTAAAAATCATTGTCGTCATCATCGTCTTCGTCCCCGAATTCCGCAAGCTGATCATCTGTGAAGCCGAAGGTTAAAAGCCAACGCTTGTCGCTGGTTCGAGAGTAAAGTTGACCAATGCCATCGCCGAACTTCCCTCCTTCACTGCGGTGACAGCTCGGACACATCAAAGCGAATTCATACGAGTCGCCGCGCTTGCCATCGATCATATGTCTTCCGGAAATCTTCTTTCCGCAGAGGTCGCAGTTGCATTGATCTTCATGCCAATAACAATCTACACTGTCTGCCATGCTCCAGTTTTCTTTTTTCATGAGGCGCTGCTCAATGGCGCCAACGGGTTGTTTGTTTGTCATTAAAATACTATTTTTTGTTTAAATTCAGTGTGTTTTAATCTTCAATATTCCATTGGTATACTCAACCTCACGACAATGATGGTAATAACTCCACCTGGCATTCGGATCGGATATCCAACTTCGAACTTCCCATTTTCCCCCTTCCCGATCAAACGCATAAAATCGCAATTCATCAATTTCATTTCCATCTACACATCCCATAATTCTGTATTTGACAATGATGTATTCGGGGGTGTCTGAATTGTATAACACCTTACATTCTTCGAAACGGGTTCTATTTCCCGGCTCGTCCTGTGGTGCTTTGGTAATTAAAAAGTCCATGGCAGATTGCATCTGCTTTTCGGTGTAGGTTATCATTGAGCGAAAATTTAATTAATGCTCCGAAAGTATTGGGTTGGGGGAAGCGAAATTGAATTGTTGAAAACTTTGAACTGCGTTGTTGGAACTACGTTGTTAGAACTACGTTGTTAGAACTGCGTTGTTAGTCTTCCCTTTTCTTCCCCTCTCTTAACTTTTCTTACCTTTTGAAAGACATTCGTTGAATGGAAATGACTAATTTCATCGCATGCTAAAGAAATTAATTCAAACATTAAAATCGTCGAACTTCATTGCTGAATGTCCGCATTGCAGTGAAGAGTTAGATTTGAAAGAGACTGAGATCTTTCAAGACGATGAGTTCTCGCCGTTGGCATTGGAATGGTATGAACAGCAACTGGAGTTCATTCGCGAGAAGAAAGCCGAACTGAAAGAGCTCAAAGAGAAAGGTGCTTCGAAATCTGAAAAAGGAGCGAAAGCTGTGAATGTGGGATTCATCTTGGAACGACTTACTCCTACTCTTCCTTCATTCAAATTCAATAGAAACGATTGTCGCTCGTTATTCGATCCGATAGACTATGTCATCTTCGAAGGGCTTTCGCAAAAAGGAAAAGTGGACAAGATCTTTTTCGTGGATGTGAAAACCGGGAATGCGCGACTTTCGAAAAAACAAAAGGCCATTAAAGAGGCCGTAGAAAACAATCAACTTAAATTCAAGACTTATGGCCAGTAATCCGATTGTAGATTTCTTTCAGCAGCTGCGCCGACTCTTCGGGTATTGTCCGTGTTGCGACACTGTCTTCCGTTTGAGCGATTGTAAGATTTATCATCAGACCAAGCCTGAAGCCGACTGGAAAGACGAGCTCGATAAGCAAATGGAAAAGCTCGACCGCATGGAAGAGAAAATTATGGAGACAATTGAAGCTGCTCGCGAAGTGGCTCGTGAGTCGGGAAGAAAAGACGCGAAGAAACTCATTAAGAAAATAGACCCGATCTTCTCCCCGCTTCGCCTCGACGCGAACGATGCGAAGGTGTTGTTTCATCCGGTCGACTTCCTAGTCTTCAACGGCATGCACAACGACTACATCAAGAACCTCATTTTCTTAGATCAGTTCACCACCGCTCCATCGCAACTTCAACTTCAAAACAGCGTCATCGAATGCATCGACAATAGGAAGTACGAATGGCTAACGATGCATGTGGGGGAAGATGGGGAGATTAGGTAGAACTGCGTTGTGGGAACTACGTTGTTGGAACTGCGTTGTTGGAACTGCGTTGTTGGAACTGCGTTGTTTGAACTACGTTGTATGAACTTCGTTGTTGTAACTGCGTTGTTCAAAATCAGTCGAAGACCCTAGCATAGCCATATGCCCTCGCATAGCAATATGCCCTCATGAAGCATTGTTAGACCCGTAATTATTCCAATTATTTCGAAAAATCATTCGATTTTAAAAAGATAAATTCGTGTCAAATAATTCGGCTATGAAAATTCAATTCGTTTTAACTTTTTTGATTGGCTTAACTGCTAACTTCACTTTCGGACAAACAATACCGAATTACGCAATATTAAATTCGAACAATGTAAAATTGGTGGTTTCTGCCAATGGAACACTTGGATTCAACTACGCTTTTACAAAGGGCAGCTGGATGCCCGCTAACGATACCGCCGGAACCATTTTCGCCGCTTGCCCGTGGATAAGCGGAACAAACGCTCAAGGCGAACTCTTGCTTACAGCGCAATACGTAGATCCACTCGATTACACTTGGTTCTATGGTCCGCTAACCCTAAACGCTACCGCAGACTCTGCCTACAGCGAATCTTTCAACCATGTTTGGAACATTAAACAAGAGGAAATTAATACACACATCGCCTATTTCCAATCGCTGCAGAACGGCACCAACACGACACTCTTTCCCAATGGATACACCATTCCTGCAGACTTCCTAACCTGGCCAGCACACGGAGACGTTGCCAATGGTTATGAATTCTACCTTGCACCTTTCTATGACTACAACAGCGACAACATGTACAATCCGCAAGACGGCGACTATCCGACTATCTGCGGAGACGAGTGTCTCTATTTGATTGTTAACGACATTGGTAATTCTACCATTCCGAAAATGGGTAATCAAGTTGAAATGTGGATTTACGCATTCAATGAGCCAACAAATACAGCTGTGAACAACTCCTTCTTCGCGAAATATAAATTCACAAATAAGTCGACCCAAACTTATTACAACACGCGCATTTCACAAATGAATGACTTGGATATCGGAAATGCAGACAATGACTACAGTGCTACTGACGCCGCTTACGGAGCTGTGTACGCCTACACAGGCGCTGCGACAGATTATTCATTATCGGGGGCTCCTTCCTACGGAGATGTTCCTACCATTGAAAGCATGCTTCTGCTTCGTGGTCCGCTGCTCGATGCCGATTTAATAGACAACGCGAATTACAACAATCCGCTGGCACAGGAACTCAATAGCTACGGCGAAAGAGGATTTGGGTTCGGTGACGGAATCGTAGACAACGAAAGGTCTGGATTGGCGGGCAGTGTAAATTATATAAACAGCCCGAATCCGATTCTTGGCGAACCTGGCGGAAACTACCCCAATTCTTTCTACAACCTCATGTTGGGAAAACACATCGACGGATCAGATGTTGTGAATCCGCTTACCGGAAACATTCCTCAATATTGGGCTCCAGGAAATTCAGACACCTACAATGAACTTGTCCCAGCTACTGAGCAATTCATTCACAGCGATAACGGTCTTCCTCCAAACGACATGCGTCAAGTGGGAACCACTCTACCTTTCACTTACGAACCTGGAGAAAGTAATTTTCTAGATTTGGCTTATGTCTTTGCTCAAGCGGAACCTGCATCTGGAATTTCCGTGGAAGCAATAAACGTTCAATACATGAATGCTGTTAAGCATTTCTTCAATGAGAATCTCACCGATTGTCAAGTTCTTGAAATACCTGCTGCTGTGGGAAATCTGATATCACAACCGACTATTTCTATCTACCCCAACCCAACTTCAGAAAACTTAAACATCACCGTTTCTGAAGCCTTTATTGGAGAAACGTATTCATTGTACAACAACTTGGGGCAACTGATTTTAACGAATAAAATTCAAACTACACAAACAACTCTTGATGTTTCAAACTTGGCTCAAGGCACGTACACACTTGTTGTTAAGGGAGCACGGAAATTGGTTGTTGTGGAATAGGAACTACGTTATTAACTCTTACCTTTTCTTCCCTTCTCTTAACTTTTAAAAATTCCTACTCCGTAATTGGACACTTTAAGTTCGTGCTTCAACAACCACCACCCCAATAAACTTTTATTCCATAGTCGGTTTCCTCATAGCGAATATTCATTTCTTCTGGAGACACACACATACCCATATTTCTGAAAAGTCGATCAGCGATTCTTTTTAAATCGGACAATCCCAAAAGGGGGACAAAAAGTTCGTACGTCACTCCTTCATATTCTCCTCTACTGACATATACTATTCCTTCCTTGTATACCAGAGTTGATATTGAAACTTGGCCGTAAACATCTAGGGGTTCATCTCCGCCATATAAACGAGCTATCTCTGCATCGAAAAAAGAAACTTCACTATCACAGATCAACGTAAATTGATTAAGCCAATCTTCGAGGGTCTCCATTTCGGGTCGAGATGGCTTATTCAACATGGAATATGATATTTCATTTTTTACAATGTCCAATTTAGAAGAATCCTCAGAAGATTGAGTATATCCTATGACACAGTGAGTAATAGCAATAAGAAAGAGTATCGACTTCATGTTATTTTTTTTTAATCTCAACCATTAAAATTTTAGCGCGCTAATTCTTTTTAATTAAGGATTTGTATTTGCTCCGAATTACTGCCTCTTTTTAAAAGCAACAACAACAAAGCAACAATGCCTCCGTACGTGAGCAATTTAAAGTGATTGTAATAAGAACTGTACTTCCCGAATAAAAATCCAATGTTGAAGGAAAGGAATACAAATATCATTAACCAAGTGCGACCTTTCTTCCAACTAAATCCTTTCTCATTTGAAAAATACGGTTCAAGCAATAGAGCCAATCCTGGTATAGCCAACAAAAAGGCGTAATGTTGCTG
>JBIKVX010000076.1:0-8085 GCA_044356625.1 Flavobacteriales bacterium
TTGATTTCTCAAGAAAAAAAGTATTTGTATTTTCCGTTGAACATTCAATAAGTCTTCCGTTAAGATCATAAACGGTGATTGAAGTAACAGGAAAATTGAAATCCAGTTCGAAACCATTCTCTAAATTTTTTACGCGATACTCACGATTTATTTCGCTGATATTATTTTCTTGAATCGGAATATCGAAAGATCCTTGTGCTGTTCTTCCGCAGGCATCGATAGCTGAATAGCTCAAGACATAGTTTCCGGCTGAATTGTATACATGTTGCGCAGTAAAATCGTTTGAAGAACTTCCATCGCCAAAGTCCCACGTGAAATTCCAACCCGTTGCAGATTGATTTTCAATTTGAAGATTTAATCCATTGGATGATGTGCTAATTGATACAGCAGGATCATATTCCCCCACATGCCATTCCATGAGGTTATTGAAGACAACAGCTTGCGCGGCTAACTTTATTTTTTCAGCAACAACAGGATCTAATGTAGAAGTATAGGTAATGAGGTAAGGATCTGTTCGAAGCATCACCGCAATCATGCTGCATGCTGCGGCATAGCTTCCTTCCAACGAGGGATGGCTACCATCAGCGGAATATAAATTTATTTCGGGATAAGTGTTTCGAATGTAATTCCAAAGGGCACCAACAGGGGAGAGGATTGCATCGTTGGCTATAGCCATTTGTCTGTAGCGCAGATTCAGCAGGCTGTCCATTCCTTCATAGGTGCACACAGGAGGCCAAAACGCGCAGTTTCCCGAATCACCGTTTTGTCTTCCCCAAGTCATGTAGAAAACAGTTTCAGTGCAAGAATCTACAGACAGAATCTGATCGTTCAACTGCGCAGCGAATGGAAAACAATCCGTTGCAACTTGTGAATCTGGAAAGGAGGGAAGTTGACTTTGCTCCTGCAAAACGACATAGTCCCAATTGCCTTGATTGATTAAGGATTGAGAACTGGCGTTCGTGGTATGCGTTTGAAAAGTAGTTCCACCAGGGGAGCTACTTGCTACTTCCATAGGCATTCCTGCGAAACCAATACTCAAGGCACAATCAGCAGTTAATTGTGGTAAATTATTTACCGCAGTGTAACTGTTCCCAATGAACAACACACGCGTCTGAGCATGCAAAAGGTTGGTGAAAATTACCAACCCTGCACAGAAAAATAGTTTCTTCATATTACTTAAATATCACAGGACCAACGATTGATTTTCCTTCACGAATATATTCAACTTCTGTTGTGTCGCCCTCGTTGAATTTTCCAAGCGCTTCCATGTACGAACTCATGTCTGTGATTTTATTGGTTCCTAATCGAACTACAATATCACCTTGCTTCAAACCAGCCATCGCAGCAGGTCTATTTTCTTTCACACCGTCAATACGCATTCCTTCCCCGCTGAACATGTAATCTGGCATTACACCTAATGTCACTTTGAAAGACGAGTTCATTGGTTTTGGATCTATGGTCTTGGTGAATTCTAATTTTGAATGTGCATTCATTTCCACACACATGGCATACATGTAATTCACCACTTCATTCAAACCTTCGTAATTGATTTTATCGAAGTCATCGCTTGGCTTGTGGTAGTCGCTGTGCTGACCGGTGAAAAAGTGAAGCACAGGCACACCCATGTTGTAGAATGAACTGTGATCGCTTGGACCAATGCCGCTTTTATCAAAAAGCAACTTGAAGTTTGTCTTGTTGTTCTGCGTTAACCAGGTTTCGAACTCAGGAGAGGTTCCTGTTCCGCTTATGGAAAGCGCGTGTTCCGAGTTTAACCTTCCGACCATGTCCATGTTCATCATGCAGTTAACAGTGGCTAAATCAACAGTTGGATTCTTGCTGAAGTAATTGCTTCCCCACAATCCTTTTTCTTCACCGCTGAATGCAATGAAGAGGTAGTTGTATTTATTGGTTGAAGAAGATTTGTCTGCTTTTAATTTGCGAGCCAATTCAATCATTGCTGAAACTCCACTTGCGTTGTCATCTGCCCCGTTGTGAATGGCCTTTTCTCCAGTCCACAAGCTATTTTCATCGCCATAACCCAAGTGATCGTAGTGTGCGCCAATGATGATCGTATTCGCTACGCCATTGTCGATGTATCCAACCACGTTTTTTCCGTTGATTTCTTTCACCAATGATTTTCCCATTTTCAAACTATCACCCACTTGGTGTACTTGTCCATGTCCTTGCGGAATGAATGAAAACGCTTGAAAAAATCCGAGTGTTCCTTTTGGAAGTAATCCAATTTGAAGGAATTCATCTTGAATATATCCTGCTGCTTTGTCTGCCCCCGGTGTTCCAATTGCGCGACCTTCGAACTCGTCGCTAGCTAATGTCGAAACATCCTGTTTTAAATTTGTAAGAGTTTCGGTTGATTTTTTTTCGTGTGGAAGGAGGGTGCAACTGGCGAGCGCAGCAACAACAAATAGCGGGAATAAAAACTTTTTCATCTCGCGAATTTAGTGATGATTCAATATAGTTTTCAAATCTTCGTTACCTTCGCTATATGAGGAGTGTCAGCCTTTTTTTCTTTTTGCTTCTTTCCCTAATTGGATTTTCACAGACCATTCGAATTGACGGAAGAGTTCGCGACCCTCATGGTCAAGGCATCCCAAACCCAATCATCGTAAACAACAGAACAAAAACGGGGAGTTTTGGAAGTGCCAATGGAGTTTATTCTATTGTTTGCGAAAAGAGTGACACCTTAAGTATCACCGCCATGGGCTATTACACTCGTCAATTGTGCATGAGAGATTCGGTTTTGAAATCAGTTTATCACCCTACTATATTTCTCGACGATAGGACGTACATGTTTCCGGTGGTTGAATTTATTTCGCCACGCGATTTGGAAGCTATTGAAAAAGATTTGCTAGGATTGGGTTTCAACGAAAATCAATTCAAAACAGCCACGGTGAGCAGTCCTATTACATTCTTATACGAGCAGTTTAGCAAGCGTGAAAGAAGCAAGCTTGAAGTTTCTCGAATGGAATACGAAGACAGGAAAAGAGCTTTGTTGAAAGAGCTTTTTCATTTATATGTCGACTATGATATTATTGATTTGACTGATGAAGAATTCGATGGGTTTATCGATTTCATGCATGTGAGCGATGAGTTCATTCGTCTGAGTTCGCAATATGAATTTTTAATTTTTGTGAAAGAGGAGTTTCAACAGTATAAAATTTGGAGGAGAGGAAGAATAGATTGGAAGGAAGAGGATTTCAACTACGATGAGGATTAATTTCTTCTGGAGTTTTGGATGAAGTTTCCTCCACATTTATAGAATCCAGCATTTCGATCGTAGTAATAAACCAAAAGCTGATAATTATTTTCTGTTGAAGAATGATTTCCTTCAGCAAAATTAATTTCTTCGCTGTTAGTTGAAGGTTCTATTCGGAATCTATAATTGTAAACCCCTTGTTTCAAATATAGAGTGGCTTCGTAAGCTTTTTTTATTTCACTGTATTGGCAAGTAATTCGACGGTTCCATTCGTTTCCGCATTCAAGAATAACTCTGTTTGGAAGTTCAGCTGAATTCAATTCGAAATGCACAAAGGTGTAGTCGCTTGTTAAATCATCATCTTCATACAATTCACTCGAAATTAAACTCGCTCCATTAAGGTCTGATCGATTGTTGTAAGCCAAATTCATTTCATTTTGACTGGGGTAAAGGTAAATATGATTCTCATTGTCTAGCCTCACGTTGTTTTGGACGTTATATCCATTCAACCTTAAGTCTTTGGTTTCAAAAGCTTCCCATTCCCCGCTGCCAGGAAATTCATTTTCCCCATTTGAATAATCATAAACCAATTCATTATTCGGGGCTATGTATGTGGGTTGAAAGTTCATTTTGCCGTCTTCCCATCTTCCATTCTGAAGAATTACGGGAACTACTTTTTGAATGTCGTATACTGGGGTGGTTCCCAATGAAATTTTAAAGTCAACTTCTTGATGAGATTGAAGATGCTGAATGGATGAAGCTTTCTTTATGGTCATTTCAGCATTCAACCCATGGTCACCTTCAACAAAAACAACCATCCGAAATCCAAGACGTATGCTCGATTCACTGAAGTCACTTCCTTCATGCACAACAACGTAGTAGTTTCCAGATTGAATAAACTTGGTCATGGTATTGGGCAATTCAAATCGGTAATGGTCGAAAACCGCTGAGGTATGAATTGAGTTTTCTGGATAAGACACACGCTGACTGGTGAACCCTTGAATAACGTCTGAAGGATTAGAGTCATCGAAATTCCAGAATGGATCACAATGAAAAACCGAATAGTACAAATCATTGTCTGGGGAAGTTTGAACATCGAATTCAAATTGAATCACGTCACTACTCAATAAATTCAAAAAAGGACCGGTGAGTGGTGCGTTTTTCGCGTGAGCTTCAACCGAGAAATAGTCGTAATCTGGATGAATAAAATTGCTATTCGTTTTCGGGATTTGAGCGGAAGAGTCAATAGAATTCAAAAGCGTTAGACCGCAAAAAAAATAAAACAGGATTGTTGAAGTATTCCGCATGAGGTAAAGTTATTCAGATTATTTTTGATGCATGAAGAAATTTTTAATTTTAACAGGAGTTATTTGTTTAACATCAATATTTATTTTCAAGGCTTGTGAAAACAAGAAACTTACAAATTCGCCTGCTATGGGTAGGGAATACGCCCGTGAATTTATGGGAATGAAATACAGAGTTAATGTGGTGGGCGATACCACTGATTATTCATTGAAGTTTGACAGTATTGAAAAGTCAATACAAATTCATATTGATCCGAGTAATCCAGAGAGCACTGTTATGAAGTACAATTCTTCGCCAGGTTCGAACGGGTATTTTGAATTTGTTGATGATAACAAAATGATGGGAAGGCTTTTGTCGGTGTCTTTAAATATGTATCGCAAATCTGAAGGCTACTGGGACTTTACTATTAGTCCTGCGCAAATCGCGTGGTTGCCTCAAATACTCAGTGCTAATCCAAAAACACCGAATTTAGATTCGCTCTCAGTATTTACAGGAATGAGTTACGCCCAAGTTGATTTTCAAGAAGTAGATGAGGGCGGCAGTTACAAATTTTCTAAAATCAATAAAACAAACCCGAAGATAGAATTGGATTTACAGAAAATCGGAAGTGCTTTGGTTTTAGATAAAATAATTGAATTTCTCAAGAGGAAATCGAATAAGATAAGCCAAGCAACGGTTAAAACAGATGTTTGGCAAAGCGGCTTTGGTTCAACAATAGATAGCTTAAACGTTTTGAATATGACCATGGCAGGGGTTAAAACTGGAAATATGTTGCGTGTCGAAAATAGGTCCTATGCGACCTTTGACAGTCGAAATAAAGTTACTTTGCTGGATCCTAAGTCATTAATTCCTGTTTACAATGAAATGCATCAAAGTTATGTTTCGGCAAAAACACTTGTAGAGTCCTATGTTTTTGCAGAGGCCTTTATGATCATGGGTGTAGAGGGAATCGGCCAATTCTATGAGTCAAATGCGGAAAGCGATATTCAATCATTATTTTATTTCATGAAATCAGATTCCGAAAGGGCATCTGCTTCGACGGAAAATTTTGATAAAATGATGGTTACTCCTTCGGTCAAATAAAATGGATGATCAATTAATTTTGGCCATTGAAAGCAGTTGCGACGAAACGTCTGCTGCGGTTTTATTTGGCACAAGAGTTTTATCCAATGAAGTGGTAACGCAGTTGCAGCATGCTCAGTACGGTGGTGTTGTGCCAGAGATAGCGAGCAGGGCACATCAAACCATGATCACAGCTGTTGTTGATGCTGCTTTGAAATCGGCAGGTAAAGAATTGAGAGATTTGCAGGCCATAGCCGTTACACAGGGGCCAGGTTTAATGGGGTCGCTGTTGGTTGGAATTTCATTCGCGAAGAGTTTGAGTTTAGCCTTGGATATTCCGTTAGTCGGAGTGAATCACATGCAAGCACATATCCTGGCTCATTTGGCGGAAGATTGTGAGAAGCAACCGGCATTTCCTTTTTTGAATTTGACTGTGAGTGGTGGACATACGCAGTTGGTTGTGGTTAATTCACCAACACACATGGAAGTCGTTGGAGAAACAATAGATGACGCAGCAGGAGAGGCGTTTGATAAGGCAGCCAAAGTGTTGGGTTTAGATTATCCAGGAGGACCTTTACTAGATAAATTAGCACAGTCTGGAGATGCAAAGAAATTTAGCTTTCCCATTCCAAAAGTAGTTGGGTTGAATTTTAGTTTTTCAGGATTGAAGACTTCCTTGCTTTATTTCTTGCGAGATAGTCAGAAAGTAAATCAGAATTTCATTGAAGAAGAAAGAGCAAATCTGTGCGCGTCGTTTCAACATACCGTAGTAACTTATTTGCTTCGACAAATTCAACGGGGAAGAGAAGCAACTGGAATGAATCAAATAGCTATCTGCGGAGGTGTTTCTGCGAATAGTGAGTTGCGAAAGCAACTTGTTGAATACGGTAAAAAGAATGAGGCGGAAGTTTTTATTCCTCCATTCAAATACTGCACGGATAATGCAGCAATGATAGGCCTTGCGGCTCATTTTTTAATTCAATCGGAACAGTATTCAAATCTGAATATGGTTCCTTTGAGTAGGTATCCCTTATAGGTTGGTATACTTGTACAACGGGTCCATTTCGCTATCGGGTCCTATCGTAACTAGAGGATTGATAATGCCGTTGTTTAATCCATATACCCAACCGTGTATAAGCGGCATTTCACGCTTCTTCCAAGAGCCTTGAACAATATTTGTTTCGGCAAGATGATGAACTTGTTCCAAGACATTTAGTTCAACTAATCTATCGAATTGCTTTTCTTCATCTTGAATAGATTGTATTTCAGCGCGATTCGTTTTGTAAACATCTTTGATGTTACGAAGCCAGTTGTTGATTAATGGGAGATAATTGTTGCCCATTGCGGCCTTCACTCCGCCACATCCGTAATGTCCACAAACAATGATATGTTTCACTTCCAAAACATCTACAGCATAAGTTAATACGCTCAATAAATTAATATCGGTGTGCACAACCATGTTGGCAATGTTTCGGTGTACGAATATCTCACCTGGAGCTGTGCCTGTAACCTCGTTAGCTGGCACGCGGCTATCGGAACAACCAATCCATAAATATTCAGGAGTCTGAATTGCTGCTAGTTTCTTGAAATAATCTGGGTTTTCTTCAATGCGATCTTCCGCCCAAGCTTTGTTGTTCAATAATAGATTTTCAATGACTGACATAACTTAAAGTTTAATGGTTTTTAGTACCTCGGGTAATTCTCCCCAGTTGTTTTTATTGAGTTCAATTTGAATATTTTTCGATTTCGAACTTACGATGAAATTTTGAATAATTTCCAAAATATCGGGATCCATAAATACACATTTCCGAGCGTCAATTAATAAGAAACTTCCTTCTGGAATTTTCAGGAGGGCTTTTTTCAATGCAGGTTTATTTAGGAATGAAACTTCTTCGCGGAATCGCAGAATCGCATCGTTGTTGTCGCCTTTTGTAAATCGAATAGCACTCTTGAAGTTTGAGCGAATAACAAAGAATAATCCGAAGGCAAGTCCAACCAGAACCCCTTTTAGCATATCACTAAAATAGATAGCCAAAAACGTGGCAATGAATGGAAGGAATTGTGTCATTCCTTCTTTCCAAAGATCTCTGAAAATGGCAGGTTTTGTAAGCTTGAATCCAACCATAATTAAAATAGCTGCTAACGCCGAAAGCGGCACCATGTTCAAATACGGACCTAAAAACAATACAGCCATCAATAGCCAAACCCCGTGCATGAATGCAGACCATTTGGTCTTAGCTCCGGCCAAGCGATTCGATGAGCTTCGCACGACAACAGAAGTCACTGGTAATCCGCCAAACAAACCACTTGCCGCATTACCAATGCCTTGGGCAAGCAGCTCGCGATTAGGAGGGGTGATACGTTTTTCCTCGTCGAATTTGTCGGCAGCTTCGATGTTTAAAAGCGTTTCAAGTGACGCAACTATCGCTATAATTGCTGCCTGCACCCACACTGTCGTATTTGAGAAGTTGGCAAGATTTAACTTATTCCAAATGAATAAACTT